>JAFGBI010000177.1 GCA_016933275.1 Polyangiaceae bacterium
CCCGCCACGGGCGCCTACGTGGCCTTCTGGGCGGTTCAGGAGGACAACTACATGGGCCCCCGCTTGCCGCTGGCCTGGCTCCTGGTGGACCGACGACTTCGCGATCTCGAACCACCACCGGGGCTTTCCGTCGCGGGGTACTACACGACAATCGGGGACGAGCCGAAGCTACCCGGGTGTGAGGTGACCTTCTTCGGCGACCTGGCCCGCGACGCGGCCATGCAGTGGTCGCGATCGCAACTGGTCGCTCTCGGCTTCCGGGCCTCCCAGTCCTGCGGCCCAGAGGAGTGCTTCTTCGACGGCAACGATGAAAGCGCCTCCGTCCTCGTGTTCGAGGACTCGGGCCACGTTCACGTTCGGGCCGGCATCTTCACGTTGGCGTCCGACTGAGCTTGCAGCTCCGTGAGCGCCGGACGCCCAGACCCATTGCTACGGCTCGACGTTGGCTCTCTACGATTCTTTCGGGTCGGGGTGGGGCTTCAGTGCCTACCGGGTGCCTCCCACCCCTGAACAATCGTCAATCGTTCGTTCTCATCGCCCACGGATTCTCCCGTCGCTCGGGCTCCCCATGAGGCAAGGTCTGACCACGACCCGGGTTGGCGGTTCTCGGGCCGTGTTTCCCCAAGATGTCCGAGATCGCGACGCCACCGCCAGGCCCCACGGCACCGAACCCGCGGGGTCAGCCGAGTTCACACGGCCGCCTTTCGGCTGGCACGAGGCATCCACGGCCCCGGGTCACGTTCACCGTAGATGACCTCGCAGACCACGCCGAAGGTGACGGGGGAGTCCAGCGGATCCGCGACGGACGAACCCAGTGGCAGCCTCGATCATGCGGCACCGAATCGCCGTGGGACCGCATCCGAGCGTCGGACCCCAGCTCGATCGGAGGGTCCAGGTTCCCTGCGTACTCTCTCGTCACCCAGCACGGCGCTGGCCAAGCTCGTCTTCCTCCCCCTGTGGACTGCAACATGGCTCTTCGGGATAGTGGTTCTGGCCATCGGGACCCAGGGCTCCGCACCCACGGGAGCGGAACCCGTTCCCCTCGTTGACGTGCTGATCGGGTTGATCGGCGGGGGACTCGTCACGGCCCTCGTCTGGTGGGGGTTCGCTCCCCTGAAGCGTGTCCGCATGAACGACCGTGAGCTCTGGATCTCGAACTTCCGGCGGGAGATCGTGGTGCCGCTGACCGAGGTGGCCGACGTCACCCAGGACTCGTGGAACCACCTGACCACGATCACCTTCCGGAGTGACACCCCCTTCGGCCGCTCGATCCGGATGATGCCGCCGCAACGGCCGGTGCCCTACCTGGAGCACCACCCTATGATCGGGGAGATCCTGGCCGCGGTAGTGGAGGCAAGGAAGCGAGCCAGGGCGGATGAGGATCCTCCCGGTCGTGGTGGAGCGCCCTCGCCGTTGGTCAGCGGGGCCAGTGTCCCGATGGCTGGCATCCTTCCGGGTTGAGGGACGTGACGGCGTACCCGTCGGGCACGAGGTGACGGTCGACAGGACTGGCCTCCGCCCCCGTGTTGTCGGCCAGCCCTCTCTTCTACACCTGGCCGTAGAGGTGGTCCGACGGCTCGTAGTCGATCTTCCATTCGGCCGGCACCCCGAGGATGCCACACGCCACGCATCGGGTCCCGACGGTGACCCACTTGATGCTGCCGTCGTCATGGTGGCTGAAGCCCACTGCCACCTCGTACGCGTTGGCTCCGCACTCGCAAGCAACGGCTTCGGGATCCGAATCGTCCTAGTATTCTGCTGAGTCGAGCATCAACAGCGAGGCTCCGCAGGCGACGCAGGTCCGCTTGACTGCGCTCTCCTCAGCGTCGGCTTCGAGGCGGAACCAGTCCCCATCGCAGGAGCACCGGGCGTGGATGAACCGGTCTGCGGGGTAGCTCTTCTCCGAGCACGCCTCCAGGTATTCATCAATGTCCTCCGGGCCGGTCCCCGTCCAAGCGTTGCGGGAATTGTCGATGGTCATCACGGGAAGGAGAAGCCCGAGGGCGGGAGGGCGTCAACCCGCGGAGGTACGCCCGTTGGCCGTCTTCTCTCGCCCCCGCCACCACGCGATCGCTCCAGCGACTGCGATGAGGATCCCGATCGGCATCGAGAGCAGCGCAACCGCTGCCAAGTTCATCGAGTTCGAGATCGCGTCAGCCAGGACCGCGGCTTTCCTTTCGTAGGGGATCTCCTCGACGAGCCGCTGCCAGAACACCATCGGCCAGATGGCGGTGATCGCGAAACCCACGATCCCGCCACCGGTGGTCCCCACCCCCAACCAGAATCCCCGGGGCCACTGACGACGGACGAGGGAGACGATCCCGGCTAGCGCGAGGGCAACAACGCCCAGGCCCAGGAGGAGCATCACGAACCGGAAGGTCCAGAGCACGGGGCGAGCCTACTACACGGACCGCGAAGACCCGCCGCGGCCCGCCCACGACGTCCAGCCCCCAGTCATTGGCCGCAGGTCCCGCTGCGGCTACCCTGGGCCGTGAGAAGGTGGTCCCGTGGCGATAACGAGAAACAAGGGCTCCGGGGTGCTGTTGCTCGGCCTGCTCGCCCTGGCACTCCTCATCTACAACGTGCCTGGCTTGGAGAGCTTCTTCTTCGGGCTCCCGCTCCTCGCGGAGCTCGCCATCATCGTTGCGTTCATCTTCGGGGTGGCCGTACTCGTCGCGCACTTGAAGCGCCAGATCAAGCAGGGTGGTGGGAGGAGGCGGCGGAAGCGGGGGTGAACCGGGGCGTTCACCTACTGCCCGCACCCCTCCATGACCTCGGCCACCTTCTCGGCCTCGTCGTCGTTCATCGAAAGCCCCCACCTCTCCTTGATGGTCTTCCAGTCGTCGACGTAGTCGCACCAGTCGGGCTCGTCGGGGGGCATCCACTCCTCGGGACCCTTCGACCCCTTGGAACGGTTGGCGCTCCGGTACACGGCGACGATGTGCTCGGGGTCGTCGAGGTCGTTGGCGTAGAGCTCCTTCTTCGCCGC
>JAFGBI010000178.1 GCA_016933275.1 Polyangiaceae bacterium
CGATTGTATGAAGCGGCAGAGCATGCGCTTGACCTCAGCGATTTGCTCGTTGAGTGGCGCGTACGTCGCGCAGCAGATATTCGAGGTCGTGCGCCAGGAGTAGCTGGTACCTAGGTCATTGATTTGACGCAGCAATCAACCTGATTGCTGCTCTACTCAGCGAAGCAGCTTTCGGTCGGGGCGGCTGGGGCGCGAACGCACACACAGAGAGCCGCCCCCAAGGCGCATCCCAGGAGCAGTCGTCCTCCTCCCATCGCGGCCTCCTGCACCCTCTGCCGAAAGCATGGCCGCGGCCCTCCTCCGGGACCGCGTCGCCGCGAACGAACGGCTCGATCGCGACGAGCGCCCCCTTCGTCAGTCCCGGAAGAAGATCTCGACGGGGGCCACCGCGCCGCCCCCGCGCCCGCCGCCCACGCCGTAGCTCGGGTCGAGCATCACGGTCGTGTCCGCGGAGAGCTTCGCGCCCGCGATCAAGGCGGCATTCGTGATGCAGCCGCCGGATTCACTTGGCGTGCACGTGTCACATTCGACGAACTCGTCGGCGCATTCCAAGCTCATGCCCGCTTCGACCTTGAAGGTGAAGGTGCCAGGATGGATCTCTTCGGCGCGATCGCACGCGAACGGGGCAGTTTCTCCGGCTGGCGTGCACTGCTCGGGCAGCTCGACGTCGACGCCGTACAGGCCGTCCCAGACGACGCGCGTGCTCTCGTGGGGCTCGAGGGTGACCGTCTGCGGGAAGAGGCAGAGCAGTGGGCAGCCTCCGGCTCCGCCCCGCATCATCTCCCCACAGGGGTTGCCGCAATCGGGAACCGGGGGAACGAGCGCGCCCGAGGCGTCCGTGACCTCGAACAGGGGAGCGATCGTGCAGGTCACCTCGGGCTGCCCGAGGTAGATCGTCTGGCTGCTCTCGTTCCTGATCACCACCTCGATCGACCACCCCGCCGCGTCCTCGTAGGCCGAGCATTCACCGCCCGCAGCGCCTCCAGTGGAGCTACCGGTCCCGCCCGTCGCGGCCCCGCCGTTCTCGGCCCCGCCGTTCTCGGCCCCGCCCGTCGCGGCCCCGCCCGTCGCGGCCCCGCCCGTCGCGGCCCCACCGTTCTCGGCCCCGCCAGTGGCCGACCCGCCGTTACCGGGCGTGCCGCCCGTTTCGTTGGCTGCGACGTCCGCGTCGAGCTCACATCCTACGACACCGGTGAGCAAGACGGCACAAGAGAATCCAAAGAGCGCTCCGAAGTACTGGGTCATCGATTGGCCTCCTGTCTCGTGGATGTCTGGGCGATCGGTTCTGCATCGAAGGATTCGCGCGACCCGACCGCGTGCCTCTCGAGCTTCACTTCGCGTCACCCAGGATCCGTCGCACCCGTCGCGCATACGGGCCGTTCGGCGCCGCGAGCAGGGGGGCAGCACGTCGGCGGGCCTCCGCGCTCCGACCGAGGCGCTCCAGCGCATCGATGGCGACGAGCTCCCGCTCCGCCGAGAGCTGACCGCTCGGAAAGGCGCTTCGGTGCTCCTCGGTGAGCGAAAGGGCGATCGCGGGCGAGCTGCCGAGCGCGCTCCGAGCTCGTTCGAGCAACGCCGCCTCGTCGGCGATTCCAGCTACCCCGAACGCGGCCACCGCCGGTCCCCCGGGCGCCGCGGACGTCGCGATGGAGGGCTCGGCGTTGCCACGAGCGGTCGGAGCGGTGTCGTTCGGGACGACCGCGCGCTGGTCGTGCAGGACTGGGGACGGGCCTCGGGGCTCTCCCTGCTCGACGGACGCGGCTGGCTCGCCACGGCTCGCCTCGTCTGCGGCAGCCCCCCTGGTGGGGGGAGTCGGGAGCGTCGGAGCCGACAGCGAAGGGGATCCGACCGAGGCTGCCGGGCGCGGCGGAGCCAAGACCGCGACCGAAACCACCGTGGCAGCAACGGCCATCCCGAGCACCGCGCCGCCCAGGATCACCTTGGTCGCGACGATGCTCCCGGTGACCGCGGCGATCGCGCTCTTCGCCGCCAGCCCTTGAGCGAAGGCGCCGAGCTCTGCCCGGACGGCTGGAGACACGACCGGAGTGGGATCGCCCGCTCGCAGCATCTCGCGCACCCCCTCCGGTGCCCCGTCGTCGAGGAGCCAGCGATTCGGCTCTTTCATGTGCCCACCTTCCGGCGTTCGACCCGCCTGGCTTCCCGCTGGTTGCGCTCCAGGCGGTCGAGCGCCTGGCGAAAGGCCTCACGCGCGGCGGACAGCCGCGAGAATACGGTCCCCAACGGGACCCCCATCGTCTCGGCGATCTCGCGCGTGGTTGCCCCCTCGAGCTCGAACATCACGAAGGTCGCGCGCTTCTCCGGCTCCAGCGTGTCGAGGAGCTGCCGCAAGCGCTGCTGAGCTCGCCGTTGTTCGGTGAGGCGCTCGGGGTTTCGCGAGTCCTGCGGTTCGTCACCTCCGACGGTCGGATCCAGCGGGTCTTCGCGGCGGCGTCGGATGCGGCGCCGCTCGTTCGAGGCGACGCGCACGCAGATCCCGTAGAGCCAGGTGGAGAGCTTGTGGCGCGGGTCGTAGCTGTCGAGTCGCCGATGCACGACGAGGAGGACCTCCTGAAGCGCGTCCGCGAGATCCGCGGACGGGACCCCGAGGCGGTGCAAGTTTCGCCAGAGCTGTTCTCCGTGTCGCTCGTAGACCTCCGCCACATCGAGCTTCGCGTCGGTGGGAGACGTGCAGGCCGGGGCGGTCACCAAAGGGGGTCCAATCGGTCTATGTCCCGTGGCACCAGATCGCATCGAGCGATTTCTCGGCACGGTGTCAGCGAAACGACAGCACGATACCGAGTTCACCGGCCGACAGGACGAAGCTCTGCCGGAACGCGGGGTTCTCATCACCCTGGACCTTGAACCCCCAGCGGGGAGAGGGCACGGCGAGGAGCCCGCTCGCGTGCGCGCGGAGGGGGCCCAGGAGCGACAGCTCCACCCCGGCTTCCGCCCTGATTGCGCCCCAGAAGCGTTCCCCGGGACCGGTTGGACGCGGATCGTAGACGACCGCCGTGATCCCCCCGACACTCGCCCCGAGGCAGCCGGTGCCGGTCCACCGCGCCTCGGAGCGGTCGGTGCGCGCGCAGCCAGCGACGGAGAACGCGGTGAGGGTCAAGCCGATGTCCGCTGCTCCGCTGGTGCGCTGCTCGAGGAGATGGAGCGCGGAGAGCTCGAGCCCGAATCGACGGCCGAACCAGGTGATCGCCCCGACCTCTGCTCCCGGCGCCGGGTTCGGGAGCCACCCACTCGTCAGGAGCCCCGAGGCCATCGCCTCGACGCCGGGCGAGGGCCGAGCCGCTTGCGCCCCTGGTGTCGAGCCGTTCGCCTTGCCGCCCGACCCTCTGCGCGGAGCATCGGTTGCTGCGGGGGTGGGGCCCAACAGCTGGGCGACGGGGGGCTCGGCGGCTACTACGGGCGGCGTCGGGGCCTCGGCGGGGAAGGCGACGCCAGCGGACGCCGGGTCGGACGTCGCGGTGGCACCCGATACCGTCCCCACCTCGGTTTCGGTGAGCACGGCATCGGGATCGATCAGCAGTGTCACGGCGAGCACGATCCCAGCATCCAGACCGCGGCAGCTCGCGCCCGCGTCCCTGAGCGAGCGCGTGCCGAGTGTTCGTCCCGAAGCGTCTCGTTCGAAGATCCGCGCTGACCAGCTCTCCTGCTCGCGACTCACCACGCCCTCGAGCCACTGGTTCGGCGTGCCCGCGAAGGGGTCCCTGCTCAGGCGCCGCTGCACGGCGTGCCGCAGCTCCATCTCCGAGATACAACCCTCGGCCGCTGCGTCGCGCACCCAGCGGAGCTGGGTGGCGCCGTGCTCACCGGCGTCACCGGGATCGGCGGCCAAGGCAGGGAGTACCACGGAGGAACCCACGAGCATCCAGCGCCACGACCGCACGGTCCGACGTCTATCATGTCGGCGGGCCGTGGTCGCCCGCTGCGCTCGATCGCTCACTCTTGATCGGCGGCTCGCTGCGCGAGCCGGGGGTTTGGGGGCCGGGAGGGGGCTGGCCTGGCCGGCAATGCTGCCAGCGGTTGCCAGGACCGGGGCGGGGGGATGGGCGTTCCGGCATCGGGCAAGCGGGCGCGTGTCCCGCGGGGACGCGCGGCGCCATTCCGAAGCGGGTCTGTTGGAAGGCACCGGCCATCTCGACCGTTGCGCGAACCTCGCAGGATTCGGCGAGCGCGATGGTCTCGGCCCGGCTCCTGTCGGCCCCGGTCTGCCGCGCGGCGCTTTCCGCCGTGTCGAGCGCCGCGCTCGCGGCGCGCTTCCGCGCCTGCGTCCGCGAGCGCGCATCGCGGATCCGGGCTGCCCGAAGACCTCAACTAGCTCTACTGAGCCCCGTTCTCTCGCAGGAACTTGGCCGATTCTGGGTGTCTGGACTGCTCTGCCATCGACAGAGCCGTCTGCCCGTCGTTCGTCCGTGCATTCACGTCGGCGCCCTTCGCCAGAAGACGCCGCAGGATGGCCGTATGGCCGCGCTGAGCCCCCCACATCATTGCCGTGATCCCGGATACCGACTTGGCGTTGACGTCGGCGCCCTTCTCGAGCAGAAGGTCCGCGATCTCCTGCTTGCCTCGTTCCGCCGAGAACATCAGTGCCGTGGCTCCGGACGACGTGTTCGAGTCCGACTGTCGCTTGAGATTCACGTCGGCGCCGCTTGCGAGCAGGAGCTTCACGATATCGGTGTGGCTCCCCATGGTGGCTTCGATCAACGCGCTGGTCTTGCCGCCCGCCGGCGGATTGACGCTAGCTCCTCTGGACAAGAGCAGCTTCACCACCTCCAGGTGCCCGGATCCCGCGGCGATCGTCAGCGCCGTCTGTCCATCGATCCTCTCCGCGTTCACATCTGCCTTGTTCTCGAGCAGCACCACCACCGTCTTGGCGAACCCGAGCTTGGCTGCCCTCATCAGCGCGGTTTCTCCCGCGCGCGTCTTCCCATCGACGTTCGCTCCCCGCGTCAGGAGAAAGCCCACGACGTCCGCGCAATTGTGCCCCGCCGCCGCAATGAGCGGCGTCTGCTCGGCGACGTAGGCGGAGTTGGGTGTCGAAAGCACCTCGACCTGTGCCCCTCGGTCCAGGAGCACCTTCACCACGTCCAGGTGTCCTTCGCCTGCCGCACTGAGCAGTGCGGTGATGCCACCCGGCGTCCTCACCTCGACGTCCGCCCCCTTCTCGAGCAGGCTCCTTACCACCTCGACGTGCCCCTCCCAGGACGCCGTGACAAGAGGTGTGGCGCCCCCCGACGATTTGGTGTTGGTGTCCAGCCCCTCGTCGAGCAAGAGCTTCACGATCGCCGCGTCTCCTCCCTTCGCCGCCGAGAAGAGCGCCGTGGACCCGTGCATGTTCCTGGCTTGGGCGTCGGCCCCCCGCTCGAGGAGCAGCTCGACCACCTCCCGCCGTGCCGCTTCCGCTCCGAGCATCAACGCCGTCTCTCCAGTGCTGGGCGTCTGCGCGTCCACGTCCGCCCCGCCATCGAGCAGCTGCTTCACCCTGGCTATGTCTCCCTCGCGCGACGCAATCATCAGCTCCGTCTCGTCCGCCTGTCGCTTCACCGCTGTCGGCGAGCTCCCGCGAAGGGACTCGCTGACCCGAGACTGCTCACTCGCGGGCGAACGATCGCCTCGGGCCGACCCCGAGCATCCGGCGATCAGGGGGGCGGAGATGGCCAGTACATAGAACCTGTGTCGCATTGGTGCCTCTGCTCATCGCTCAGTAGGGCCAGTCGCTCCATTCGTGACCATGGATCACACCCGAAGCCCGATGGAAAGCTTGTCCGTTACACAAGAAACGCTCCCGCGACAATGATCGGGCTCCTGGCAACGGGTCGTGCGAGCGGGCTCGGGCTCGGGCTCGGTTTGAAGACACTCCCTAGAGCACCGATCAGGTTGCCAACAGCAACGGCAGCGCTGGAAACGCGTCCATGCGAGGCGAGGACGCTTTTCCAGCGCTGCCTCTGCCGAGGTCTGCTGCCGGTTCGGTGCTCTAGGTCATTGATTTGACGCAACAATCAACCTGATTGCTGCTCTAGAGCAGTGTTGTGGGGATATTCGTTCCGACGATACATTTGGTCACCGATTGCTCCTCCGTGTGTTTCCTCCGTCGCCGTCGCGCTCTCTCGCCGCGAGCGGCGGGGCTGGGTCGAGGGTACGCTCGACCTGCGAGGGGTAGCCGCAGCCAGCGACGCGCTTCAATGACAGGTCTGCTGCACGCTCCGGGTCTCACAGTTCCCGCACTCGCACACATACATAGTCGCCGACACGCCGCAGGCGGGGACTTCGGTCGTTGCCCAGTCATGTTGGTCGAGGCAAGACCCGGAGGGGACACACCCGCAGCCGCTCGGAGCCGGACAATGGGACGTACAGAGTCCTGATCCAAGCAACTTGTACCTCGCCGTGGCGATGCCATCGCAGCCATAATCGTAGGCGGGTCCGAGGCAAGTTTCGGTACCGTTCCCGATCCGCGAGCTCGAGAACCAGTCGGCTTGTCCGGGGTGTGCCTCCGCGTCCGTGTCGCAGCAGTCGGTGTCGTCCTCCACGTAGCCCTCCGGGGCACCGGTGCAGCTCTCGACCGTCACGGTCGCGGCGCCGAAACCGTCGTCATCCTCGTCACGATAATAGACGACGGTTTCGGGCGCCGTTCCCGTGCAAGCCTGCCACTGTCCGTCTTCGCAGGCCTGCGTCTCACCCGTGCAGTCGGGACAGGGCTGCTCGTCACCCTCCACGCAGTCACAGCCCTCGTTCGCCTCGCCGTCGCAGTCCTCGTCGAGCGCTTCCTCGTCGCAGATCTCGGTTCTCGGAGCCACCGCATCGACGCAGCTGCCCCAGAATGCCGTTGCGCCACTCCCTTCGCAGCGCCACGTGCCCGCCTGGCAGATGCCGACCCCATCGAGGTCGTCTGGGTCGGGGCAGTCTTCGATCGTGTCGAGCTCGCACGCGCAGGTTTCATCGATGGTGTCGTCCGCCACCCCATCGCAGTCGTTGTCGTCGCTCGAGCGGCAGTTTCTCGCGGCGGGGAGAACGGCTCCCTCACAGCTCCCCCAGACCCCGTTCGTGCAGGTGCTGACGCCATACTCGCAGAGACCGTCGTCCGTCTCCGGCCCGCATGGCGTGGTGTCCCCGGGCAGGCAGTCGCAGTTCTCGTTCGCGACGCCGTTGCAGTCTGCGTCGTCCCCCACCACGTCGCAAGCGTCCCGGGTGCCCGCCCGGACGCTGCACGTCCCCCAGGTGCCGCTCCCTCGGCAGGTCATCGTCCCCTCCGCGCAGTTGCCGAGTATCGACGGGTCCACGTCGCCGCAGCGTGCCTGCGTGCCCGGCTCGCAGGCGGTTTCGGTGCCGCCCGTGCCGCTACCGCCCGTGCTGTCGCCGCCCGTGCTGCCACCGCCTGTGCTACCACCGCCCGTGCCGCCACCGCCGGTGGTGCTGCCACCCGTGCCACCGCTCTCGCGGTTGCCCTCGCCGCCAGGCGACGAACCCGCCGTGGCCTCGGCATCCTCGCCCCCGCTGTGACCGCCCTCCGCGCCGCCGGCCGTCGAGCCCCCCGAGCGCTCGGTCGCGCTATCACCGCCGTGATCGATCGCACCACCTGGCGACGTTGCTGTGCCCGCACGCGAGGGCGCGCCCGCTTCCGTCGCGGCACCCCCGTTCGCGCCACCGGTCGCGTCGGCGCCCCCATCATCCTTCTTGCCGCAGCCCGTGTTCGTGCCGAGCGAGAGCATCAATACCCCCAGAGCTGCCGGGGTTGTCAACCTGATACGGTTCGTCATCGACTCTTCCTTCTTGGTGGTTTCTTCGTTTCAAAGCAACTGGAGGCCCGCCCGAAGCGCAAAGGGCGAATTGACGAGGTTCCGCCCGCGCGGGGTCGTGCAGTGCCGCCTCAGATACAGGGTTGCGCGGCGGGTTCCTCAGTACACTCTCCGCACACGCAATGGAGGAGGGGCCCCTGTGCGCCGCATGGGGGAACGCCGCTCGCCCCGAACGTACCATCGAGACACTCGCCAACACCGACACAGCCGGACAGGTTCGCGCCAGGCGACGAACCCGCCGTGTCCCCGGCGTCCTCGCCCCCACTGTGAACGCCCTCCGCGCTGCCGGCCGTCGAGTCCCCCGAGCGCTCGGTCGCGCTATCACCGCCGTGATCGACCGTGCCGCCCGAAGACTGCTCACCGCCAGCACGCGAGGGCCCGCCCGCGTCCGTCGAGGCACCCCCGTTCGTGCCGCCGGTCGCGTCGGAGCCGCCGTCGTCCGTCTTGCCGCAACCCGCGCTCGCGCCGAGCGCAAGGACGAGGATCCCCAGCGTCACCGGGCTGTTGGCTCTGCTTCGCGTCGTCATCAATTGGGTCTCCGCTGTGCGGCCGTTGCCACCGAGCTGCCGAGCGCTAGCCCCCAGAGTGGCGAGCGTCGGCGACGCCCTGGTCATTCCTGGTGCTTCTCGTAATGAGTCGCGAGATCGCGTAGGTTCTTGCGCTCGCCGAGGATCTCGATAAAGAGGTCCCGGTCCTCGTCCTGTTTCAGATCGAGGTCCAGCTTCTCCGCGGTCTCGGCCAGAAACGCCTTCATCGAGCGGAACTCATCCCGCACGCGTACCTCGAGGGCCTTGGCCTGTTTCGAATGCGCGAGGCCTTGCTGCTGTTTCCACCGCTGGCG
>JAFGBI010000179.1 GCA_016933275.1 Polyangiaceae bacterium
CCCGGCAGGCCGCTTCCTGGGCCACAATCAGCGCGGCCACCTGGGGATCCTGACTCATCGGAGGAAACCCTCCACCCGTCCCGGCGCTGCCTCCGGTGGCGGCCACCCCCCCCGTGGCGGTGGCGCCTCCCGTGGTCGACGCGCCACCGCTCGGTCCTCCGCCGCTCCCCGGGACGTTCCCGGAGCCGGAGCTACCCCCCGTGGAGGCAGCCCCGGTTCCCGCGCCCCCGCCGCCGCGGTCAGACGAGTCGCCGGGACCACAGGCCCCGAGCAGTCCGGTCAGGAGGATGGCCAGCACGGCGGCGAAACTAGGTTCGTTGTGGCTCATGGGGTGGCGCAGCTCGTTCTTCGCGTTGGAGAAGGGGTGTCTCTGGCGCCTGGGCGACCCAGTGAACCCCATCAGGGTTCGTCATAGCGGCGGGCAGAGGCCCCCGCTGGTCACTAAGAGATCGACGTCAGCGTCGCTGATGACCGACAGCTCCGCCTCGTCGAGCCCGAGCTGACGGACGAAGCTGCCGATCTCGTACGGGCCGGTGAGATCGCAATTGCCGGCCGACCAGGTGGGCATGAACGGGATCCAGGCAGGAAACTGATTCTCGAAGCGCATCCAGAGGTCTCCGGTGGTGGCGAAACACGCCGCTTCGGTCGAGGGGCCCTGCACCTGGACGCTGATGTCCCTGAACATCGGGATGGCGAGGAGCCCCGTGAGGAGCATGTCGTGGGAGTTGCCACAAGTGCCGGCGGCGGGTGAAAGGTCGAGGTCCAATCTCCAATGCGGCCCGTCCATGCAGGCGAAGCTCTGTTGGTCGTAGGGGATGGTCGCATCGACCGGGCATGGCACACAGGTGATCTGCCAAGGATCGGGCGTGGTACCCGGGTCACAGGGGTAACAGACGCCTTCGGGTGCCACCTCCCCCTCTGGGCAGGGCGCGCACAAGTCGAACCCGTCGGCGGGCTCCGTGCCCGGATCACACTGCGTGCAGATATTGCTCACGGCGATCTCACCCGCCGCGCAGGCATCGCAGTCCGTGTGATCGGCGTTCGAGACGGTGTGAGCCGGGCAGTCCAGGCAGGTATTGGAGTCCGCTGGCGCCATCGAGCCGTCCAGGCAGGCGAAGCATCCACCCGTCACTGCTACCTCTCCGACACCGCAGGCCACGCAGATCCCCGACGTCGGGTCCGTGTGTGCGTGGACCGGGCAAGCTGAGCAGTCTGCCGCCTGCATATTGTAGCCCGCGTCCGGCGGGGCGCCCACGTACTCGGCCAGCCGGCCCTGGCTGCAAGCCATCCACTGCTCCCAGAATGGCGTATCGGTGTCGAACCCGTCCTCGTGCAGAGTGTAGAGCTCGCACGCGTCGCACCAGGTAGACCCGTGATCCACCATCGTCTTCGTGAGCTGGTTCATTGCCGAGGCGATCGTGAAATCGACCAGAGCTACTTCGCGCCACAAGATGCCCCAATCATAGATGGCCCGGCCGGGAAGGCTGACGTTCTCATCGTCATGGTGACGGGTCGGATCGAGGCTGACCCATCCCTCCGGGGTGATCTCCAGATGACCAGAAGTGCTTTCCGTGTAGTAGTCACCGTTCCCTGGACTATTGAACCCACGACGCAATTGTCCGGGGATGTAGTGGCCGTCAAACGCATCGTGCCAGGTGGTCAAAACCCGGGCTAGTTCGAGCTTCCCCTCGGCCGTTGCGCCTTTCGACTCCTTCATCTCTGCGAAAACGCCGGACAACGGAGTGCCGTTGGCGTTACCTTCCAGGCAGGGACCTAACTCAACGCCGGGAACATTCCTGCAATAGTGCATGCTTTCCCACGCATCGAATTTGATCGAACTCGGTGCGACATAGTCCACCCCAGCTACGACCTGCTCCGCTACGAAATCCGCGAATGCGTCCGACAAGATCGCTGCCTCATCAGTGGGCCCAATCTTGCGTGGGGTACTCATCCGCTTCCTGATGAACTTCGGAAGGTCCGTGGAGCGCGAGTCATACATCAGGCTGCAGAGCGCGAAATGGCCGTATTCGTGGACGATGATCCCTCGCGAGTCTTTGTATTTCTGCTGCATGTCGGGCATGACGATGTCGGCTTGGGAGACGGCCGTGATCGCTGCGCCCAGGGCTAATGCCACGGCGGTGTGCAGGAAGGGGTGGTCGTAGGGGAGGGCTTGAATGACCACGGGCCAGACATCGTCCTGCTCGTTCAATCCGAGGCAACCAGCAAAGGCCGGATGGTCTTCGGGCGAGATGCTGGGCTTGTCCTCGAAGAAGTCCCACTTGCCAGTGAAGTGGTTCGCGAGCCAGTCCGTCAGCACCACCACCCGGTGCGGCTCATACTCCGCCACATCTCGAAAGTAGCTGTAGGCGTCGGTGACGGCCGTGTGCATGTGGATCTTGTGTTGATCCGAGGCCAAGGACACGTCGGCATGCGCCACGTCCGTGGGGATGCCGTCGTTGTTGCCTCCTCCGTAGTCGCAGACCCGAACTGGAAGCAGGTAGTCCGTGACTGTAGCCGCGTGGTTGTCGAGCGTGATGCAGACAGGGTTCTGGTATCGCGTCATCGCCTTCCGGGGCACCGTGACCCGCGTCTGCCCCAGGTTGTCCGTGACGCCATAGAACAAGGTGGGCGCGACTACCGGTACGGGCAGGAGTTGCAGCCACATCCGCACGTCCACCTTGACGCGATCGGGGCGAGTGGGATCCCCGGCCGCCCCTCCCCACGCCTGCTTCATTTCGCCCTCGAAGAGCGGGTCCTTGTTGTCAACGGTCAACGTGAAGTCGAGGTGCCGGTCCCGGGCGATGAGTAGGTGCGCGGCGCCCAGAGCGGATTCCACCACCCGAACGGAGCTCTGCACGACCTCGCCAACCCTACGGGCAACGTCACGGCAGAGGCGGCGGAACCATCCCCGGCGGCGGGGTTGTTGCTGATCAGGTTCCGTGAACTCCGTTTCGCCACGATAGAGGAATCCCGCGTCCATGAGCGCTTGCCAAGAGAGCGAGCCGTCCGCGTTCCCAGCGCCCTCGGGCGGCGTCCGGAGGATGACGACGTCGAAGATCGTGCGGTCTTCGCCCGTGGTGGGGTCCGGGGTGAGCGCATACTCGCGGAGGAGGTTGTAGGTCTGCCCCGGGAGCACGGCGAACACGAAGACCCCCTCGCCATCGCTTCCCGAGTCCACGCTGCCACATTGGCCGAAAAAGCGCTCGAGCTCGGTGGTGAAGATGGGCTCCTGAGCGTAGTGGATGTAGGCGTCGTTGAGCGCCCCGAGCTGCTCCGCGTCCTCAATGTAGATGTTCGCGTAGTAGAGGGTCGGGCGGCCCTGGGCGTCGGTTTCGGGAACGGGGCTCGTCACCGCCCAGGAGAAGTCCTGCGCCATCTGTGCCGATTCATCGGGCCAGAACGCCGGGTCGAGCTTGCCTCCGCAGCCGTCGAGGTACATGTCCACCATGGTGTAGCCGTTCAACGGCTCGGCCACGCCCGCGATGTCGAGCCAGAATTCGTTGCCGGACGCCGTGGAGCCGGCCTCGGCCCCGTTCGAACACCCGACGAAGACGTAGGTGAGGCCCCGCGCGACGTCGAGGGGGGTGGTAGGCTCCGCGGTGGAGGCCCCGCCACGGTAGGTGCACGTGACGATGTCGCCATCAGGGTCACGATAGCGGAATACGCCGTCGTGGTTTCCCGCGTTGCCCTCAGCCACGCGCAAGCGCTCGGGGATCCTGAAATCGATCCCTTCCGGTAGGGTGACGTGTCCATCGGTCGCGCCGTCGGGCCCCGCAGGATCTGCGGCGCGGAGCAGCGTGCCCTCTGGCCAGCGGAGCGTCACTTCGACGGGGCCCGTTATCTCGTCCCAGTTTGGCGGGTTCAGTCGAATGGGGGTCGCTGGCTGCGCCTCTACGTCCTTGCCGAAGAACGCCCCCTCGTGTCCGGCGGAAGTCGAGATGAGCGCGATCTTGGCGTTTGGCGCGATGATGGTGCCCCGGAACGGCGCGTCTACGGTGACCTGGTTCGAGCTCGTGGTCACCAGGAAGAGCTTGGGGAAGAGCCCCGATTGCGCGGTGACTGCCCCGCGAAACGTGAAGGTGCCGGACATGTAGACCTGCACGGTCCCTTCGGCGTCGTCGAGCTCAAGCTTGGCCTGCGGCTCGAGGGTGAACGCGTTGAACAGGTACACGCCCTTGCGAAGGCGCAGGGTGCTCCGCGACTTGATCGAGACGTCATCGTACGTGCCCGGTTCGAGGGTCAGCGATCGATCGGGCTCGAGGTTGATCGGTCCCTGGGAGGCAGAACGTTGCGGTAGGGCGAGCTCCATGGCCTGAAGCGGGATGCTCGCATTCTGGGTGACCCCGCCCGCTGCGCTGGCGCCGTTCTGGAGCTGCACGGTGGAGGCGCTGACCACAGCACCCGAGGCCCTCGCCCTGTCCCGGAGCACGACCCGACCTAGGCTCTGGACGTTACCCACCCGGGCGTCCGCGCCAATGTTGGTTTCCCCGGTCCCGATGTTCACCACCGTCGTGGGCGACCCCACCACCGAGACTCGATCGTTGAGGCGCAGCGTTCCCTTCGCCAGGACGGGCACTGTTCGGATATCGACCGCCGCCGGGTAGTTGATGGTCAGGAGCTCCGGCGACGTAACCGTCAACGCTGCCGAAACGGCTGCTGTACGCGGCAAGTCTCCCGGACCACCACCGTCTCCGCAGGCGCCGATGAGTACCGCCAAGACCGCCAACCTGAGCGCCCAAAGGCGTCCGACCAGCGACTCCCGCGATGCGCGGGGGATCCTCCCTCGACGAACGAGATTGCCTCCGCTGAGCTTCGACCTACCCATCATGGCTCCCATCCTTCCCCTCGGCGACCGAGGGTGCCCGAGCAACCACTCGGAGACTGCCTTGGCTTGGGGGGGGGGGGGGC
>JAFGBI010000009.1 GCA_016933275.1 Polyangiaceae bacterium
CCGACGCCTTCAGGCCGGATGGGACGACGCTTTCCTGCTTCAGGTGCTCTTCGCAGAGGGTGTTGGATGATGCGATTGCCCTGGCCCCCACCCTCACCCTCGCCCTCTTCGCCTCCACGCTCCCAGCCGGGGCGCAGGAGAAGGAACGTGTCGTACTCGACCTCCAGCGTTTCTTGGAGATGTACGAGAAGAACAAGGCGGAGAAGCCCGAGGAGCCAGCGAGGGACCACGCCATCTCCTCCGGGCGGTATCGCGGGGAGGTGCTGTTCGAGGATGGCAAGCCCTACGCGGCCCGCTTCTCCGCCACCCTTCATGTCCGTCCGCTTCGCCCGAAGGGCTTCTGTCGGATCCCGCTCCTGCCCGCGACGGTAGCTCTCGAGTCGGCCACCATCGAGGGCAAGGAGGCGCCTGTGTACGTCGAGGGAGGGTTCTACTTCCTCCTCACGGATCGACGGACGGAGTTCGACCTTGCCCTGAGCTTCGGGGCGGCCGTCACCTCCGCCGAGGGCTCGACCGGCATCTCGTTCCAGCTCGTGCCCTCGGGGGCGACCAGCCTCTCCCTCTCCGTCCCCTCGAACGAGGATCTCGACTTCACGGTCACCAACGCCAAGCTCCAATCGGACAAGGTCGTGGGCGACGCGCGGGTGGTCGAGGCGACCATTCCCGCCACCGGCGCCTTGGCGATCCAATGGCAGCGCAAGGTGGACGACACCGCGAAGAAGCGACAAGCCCGTGTCTACAGCGAGATCTATACCCTCACCAGCCTCGGCGACGGCACCGTGCGGGCCCGGGTGACGGCCGAGAACACGATCCTCTTCGCGGGGGTGGAGCGCTTTCGCTACACCGTGCCCGCCGGCATGACGGTCCTCGAGGTGACGGGCCCCGGGATCCGCGACTGGAAGGTGGACGCAGGCGAGCTCGAGGTCCTCCTCAACTTCGCCGCCGAGGGCAGCTACGGGCTCACCGTGGTCATGGAGCGGCCGCTGGCGGGCGCAGGTGCCCACGTCGACGCCCCCGTCCTCGTGCCGGTCAGCGTGGAGCGCACGCGGGGCTGGGTGGGGGTGGAGGCGCGCGGCAACCTCGAGCTTTCCGCCGGAACCGTGAAGGATGCCACGCCGGTGGACGTCCGCACCCTCCCGCCCGCGATCCTCGGCCTGACCGATCAACCCCTCGTCTTCGGGTACAAGTACCTCGGTGCGAAGCCGGCGATCGCGCTCTCCGCCGCCCAGCACGAGGAGGTCGACGTCCTGGTCACCCTGCTCGACCAAACGGCGGCCCGCACGACGTGGAACCGCGAAGGCCGCCGGCTCACCTCGGTCCGCTATCAGGTTCGCAACAATCGCCGTCAGTTCCTCCGGCTCGCCCTGCCCCACGACGCCGAGCTCTGGAGCGCCTCGGTGGCAGGTCGCGCCGTGCAGCCCGCCCGCGCCGCGGACGGACGGGTCATGGTGCCGCTCATCCGCTCGCAGCAAGCGGGCAGCGAGCTACGGAGCTACGAAGTCGAGGTCGTCTACGTCGAGAACGGGGCGGCAGCCGATCGTCGCGGCCGGGGCACTTTCAGCGCCACGCTCCCGGTCGCGGACGTGCCGACCACCTACGCCTCGTGGACCGTCTTCTCCCCGTCGGGTGCGAAGATCCGGCGGCGTACCGTCGACGGGACGCTCGAGCGCGTGGACTCGCTGTCGGAGCCCATCGTGCCCCCCGAGGAGCGCGTCGTCGCGGCCGCGGGGATGAAACGCGGAGAGGTGGAGAGCGAGGAGGGCATCGCCGAAGAGGACGTCGACTTCGGTGAGCTCGCTCAGCACCAGCAGATGGGGCCGCCCCCGCCCCCGCCCCCACCACAGGTCCAGAGCAGCGCCACGGGAGGCGCGGCGATCGAGGGTGGAGCGGCGCCGGTGCTCGTTCAACTGCCGATGCAGGGGGAGCCCACGTACTTCGAGAAGACCCTGGCCCTCAGCGGCCCGCTCACCATCGCCTTCCGGTACTGCGGACTCGAAAGGAAGAAGTAGCGGCGGTGCGACCGCGCTGGCTGTTTTTCACCATTCGGGGTACCTGGGGCGGGCCATGAACGCACCCCCGGCTGCCCCGACGCCGGCCGGCATCGCCGCGCTCACGCTGGAGCAGCAGCAGCTCCTCGCCCTGCTCGCCCTGACGGAGCCGCTGAACATCACGGGCTACACCGACCTCGCCGGTTCGGCGGGGGTGCGAGAGTCCTCCTGGCGAGCCCATACGACGACGACCCTCCGTCCCCTGCTCGCTTCGCTCGTCGAGAGGGGCTTCATCCTCCAACAGGGGTCGGAGTTCCGTCCCGTACCCCACGTGGGGCCCCTCGTCCTGCGACACGGGGCGGCAGCGAGCTGGCTCCTGGCAATGACACCCGGGATCCGCATGTGGGCCGCGCGCAACCGTGGCCCTCGTTGGGTGAGGTGCAAGCTCGAGGCGATGCTCGCGCTTTTCCTGCATCCCCCGGGCGCCGAAGAGATCCTCGCCCGCGCCGCCGCTGAGTCTCCGGGGCCAACGACCTTACTCTGTCTGGAAACGTTGAGCCGTCCCTTCGACGCCAAGCATTTCGCTGCTCTCCCTGGTCCCCTTCGTCGCACCGCGCTCGCCATGGCGCTGCCCCATGCGGCGGGAGCCTGCGTCGCCGCCCCCCAGCTCTACCAACACCTCGTCGCCGAACCGCATTGCATCGAAAGCGACGAGGCCCTGCTCGCCGCACTGGCGGGCATGGCGGCAAACCAGGGGGATACGGCGGCGCTCGCGCGGCTCGCCGAGCTGCTGGGGGCGGTCTCGCTGGCACCCGCCCTTCGCGCCGCGAGCGCCGTGGTGACCGGCGATTTCCCGGCGGCGGCCGTCCACCTGACCCCCCAAGGGAAGCGCCCTCGCACCTACCCTGGCGTGCTCGGGGTGCTGCAGATCCTCGTCCTGCTGCGCAATCCCGACCCCGCGATGCTCGAACTCGCCCGTCGCGCTGCGAATGCCGGCGTACGGAGCTCGCCGCACCTCTCCACTTGTTTCCGACACCTGAAGATCCTGGCCACCGAGCAGGGCACCGCCGACCCGGAGCAGACCATCGTCGTCCCGCTCCTCAATGACCTTCCCCTCTGTGACGGCTGGTCCGCGCTCGTGGCCGCTCTCGGCGTGCTCTGGCACGCGAGCTCTTCCCAAGCGCTGTCATTCGCCACCACGGCGCTCTCCCATTCCATGAAGGAATTCCCCATCGGTCGCGGCGCTCCCTGGGTACACCTGCAATGCCTGCAGGTGCTGGATGCCCTGCGCAAGCGGATGGGGACCGCCACCCGCCCCGCCTCGCCCCACGGGACCAAACCCAGTGGTCCGTCCCTCGAGGCGCTGCGGGTGATTCGCCCGGCATGGGAGCAGTCGCTCGAGCGGCTGGCTGCCCTCTCCAATCCCGCAGCGCCGACAGGCGGCGCCCCGGATCCGACCGCCCGCGAACGCGTGCTGTGGCGCGTCGGACTGCACCTCAGCGACATCGAACCCTTGCTCCAGAAGCGAACCCAGAGTGGATGGACCAAGGGGCGGCGCCTGGCCGTCAAGCATCTGCTCGAGGGCAGCGACCTTCTGACGCGGCTGCCACCCGAGGACCAGCGCGTGGCGGCCCACGCCCGCGAGCACCACACCTACTCGCACGGATACCCCGACGTGGAGCACTTCCTGGCCGAATCGGCCTTCGTCGCCCTGATCGGGCACCCGCGCGTGGAGCTCGACGAGAGTGGGGAGCTGGTGGAGGTCGTGGCGGGTTCCGTGGAGCTGGTCGCAGAGAGCCAGGGTGATCGTCTCCGTCTGACCGTACACCCACCGGACCTTCGCGCGCCGATCACGGTGCGCCGAACCGGCAAGCGCCTCGTCGTCTATTCGGTGGAGGAGAACAAGGTCCGTGCCGTGGTCGAGCTGCTCGGAAAGGGGCTCACCATCCCTTCGGAGGGCCGCGCTCGGGCCCTGGCCGTGCTCGAACAGGTCGCGCACCTTTTGCCCATCCAGTCCGCGGAGCAAACCACGGCCCGCACCGTTCCTGCCGATCCCGCGCCCTGGTTCCGGCTCCTCCCGCGCTCGAGCGGGCTGCTCGTGACCCTCGCCGTCCGTCCGCTCGGCGAGGGACCGCATTACCGTCCAGGCGCCGGCGCCCGAACCGTGGTCGGCCGCGTTCGCGGCGAGACCCAGCAGGCGAAGCGGGATCTTGCGCTGGAGGCCCGCCGAGCCGCGGGAGCGATCGCGGCCTGCCCGCCGCTCGACGGGACGGAGCGAGGCGACCAGGAGTGGCTCATCGAAGATCCCGTGGACTGCCTCGCGCTCGTGTCGGCGCTGCGCGCCCTCGGCGATCAGGTCCACGTCGAATGGCCAGAAGGCGTGCCGCTCCGTCTCCGCCCGCCCGCCCGCCGCTCGGCGCTCCGCGGTGGCCTCCAGCGTGTGAAGGGTGACTTCCTGGTCAAGGCGGCCCTCGCCATCGATGACGACCTCTCCCTCGATCTCGAGGGACTCCTCGCCCTCGTGGCCGAACAGCCCGGTCGCTTCGTCAAGCTCGAGACCGGGGAGTACCTCGAGTTGGAGGATGAGCTTCGAGAGACCCTGGACGCCCTGGTCGCGGCGCGGAAGGAGCGCGACCGCAAGGCACGCGGCGTCGTCCTGGCTCCGAGCGCGCTCTCCGTACTCGACCGCCTGACCGCGGGCGGCAGCGGCTTCTCCCTCGACCGGGACACGAAGGCCTGGCGCGAACGGATAGTCCAGGTCTTCGAACGTCGCCCTCCAATCCCGCGGACCCTCCAAGCCGAGCTTCGACCCTACCAGCTGGAGGGCTACCGCTGGCTGGTCCGCCTCGCCGAGCTCGAACTCGGCGCGTGCCTCGCGGACGATATGGGGGTCGGCAAGACCGTGCAGATCGTCGCGCTCATGCTGCACCGCGCGAAGCTCGGCCCCGCGCTCGTGGTGGCCCCCACGTCCGTGTGCGACAACTGGCAGAGCGAGCTCGCTCGGTTCGCGCCCTCGCTCGAGGTGTCATCCTACTGGGGTCCCGACCGAGGACCGGAGCTCGTGGGCCTCGGTCCGCGGAAGGTGCTGGTCACCAGCTACGCGATCCTCCAGCAGGACGCGGAGGCGCTGGCCGAGCTCCGCTTCGCCACGGCCGTTCTCGATGAGGCGCAGCTGATCAAGAACGCGGAGACCCGGCGCGCGCAGGCGGCGTTTCGCCTCCAGGCGAGCGCGCGCGTAGTCGCCACCGGCACCCCGGTCGAAAACCACCTCGGCGATCTGCACTCCCTCTTCCGCTTCCTCATGCCCGAGCTGCTCGGGAGCTGGCAATCCTTCACGCGCCGCTTCGGGATCGGGGGCACCGACCAGGCGGGAGCCGCTGGGCATCGAGCGCTGAAGCGCCTCCTTGCGCCGTTCGTGCTGCGCCGCACCCGGGCGGAGGTGCTCGATGATCTCCCACCGTTGACCGAGATCGAGCACGTCGTCACCTTGAGCGCCGCCGAAGCCCGGCTCTACGAGGCCGTGCGCCGCGACGCGCTGGCAAGACTCGGCTCCGCCACCAGGGATCCCCGCGCTCGCGTCCAGGTTCTCGCGGAGATCACCCGGCTGCGGCGCCTCTGCTGCCACCCCCGGCTGGTCGCACCGGACAGCAAGCTTGGAAGCTCCAAGCTCGAGGCCTTCGTGGAGCTGATGGAGGAGCTGATCGAAGGGCGGCACCGGGTGCTCGTCTTCAGCCAGTTCGTCGATGTCCTCGCCCTGGCCAAGGAGCTCTGCGACGCACGGCGCATCACCTACCAGTACCTGGACGGTGCCACCCCGACCAAGCAGCGAGCCGCGGCCATCGACGCGTTCCAGTCGGGGGAGGGTGACGCCTTCCTGATCAGCCTCAAGGCAGGCGGTTTCGGTCTGAACCTCACCGGCGCTGACTACGTGATCCACCTCGATCCCTGGTGGAACCCCGCGGTGGAAGCACAGGCCTCTGGGCGCGCCCACCGGATCGGCCAGACGCGCCCGGTCACCGTCTATCGCCTGGTCACGGCGGGGACCGTGGAGTCGAGCATCGTGGCGCTTCACCGTGAGAAGCGAGAGCTCGCCGAGTCACTCCTCGACGAGGCCGATCGCGCGGCGTCGCTCGGGATCGAGGAGCTCCGGGATCTGCTCGGCGGCTAGACGAGTAGGGCGCTGGCTCCACCCGCCACCCAAGGGGCCAGGGTTACGCCAGCGGGCCTGCCCCGTGCTACCATCATGTCCATGTCCACCAGCCCCAAACCTCGGCCTGTCGAACGCGGCCCGTTTCGCACCGAGCAGCTGCGGCCTGGCGATCGCTACGAGCTGTCACAGGGCCATGCGATCTACTGCGCTCCAACGGGAGCCGACGGGGCGCGCCGCGTGGGCACGGGCTTCGCGGTGCTGGACACCGATCCCGCCGTGAATGCCGCGGGAATCGACGCCGGGTACGCGATCGGCGAAGACACGCTCCGAGCCCCTGACATCGCAGTCGGCAACGTCCCCGACCACCCCGGCTGGATCACCGAGGGCGTCCCCCCCCTCGCCGTGGAGTACGCGGGTACCGGTCATGACGAGACCTCTCTCACCACGAAGATCGACGAGCTCTTCGCTCGCGGCACCCGCTTCCTCTGGGTGGTCCGTCTGACCGAACCCCGCTACGTCGAGGTCCACGAGCCCGGAAGGCTCGTGCGCCATGTCGGACTCGACGGTTCCCTCGAGGCGCCAGGGGTGCTTCAAAATCCGGTGCCGGTGCGCGCGCTCTTCGATCGCGAGGTCGGCTACCAGCGCGTGCTCGACAACCTCGTCCAGCGCCGCGGACACGTGAGCTTCGACGCTGCGCTCCGAGCCAGCATCGAGCAGGGCATCGAGCGAGGCATCGAGCAAGGCATCGAGCGAGGCATCGAGCAAGGCATCGAGCAAGGCATCGAGCGAGGCATCGAGCAAGGCATCGAGCGAGGCATCGAGCGAGGCATCGAGCGAGGCATCGAGCAAGGCATCGAGCAAGGCATCGAGCGAGGCATCGAGCAAGGCATCGAGCAAGGTCGTCGAGCAAGGTCGTCGAGCATCCGCCGAGCGGTTGCTCGCGCGGCGTTTCGGGCCGCTGCCGTCCTGGGCGAGCGAGCGTGTGGCGAGCGCCCGGGGTGCGGAGCTCGATGCCATCCTCGATGCGGTGATCGACGCACCTTCGCTTACAGCCGTATTCGCAGACGAGTAACCCCGTTCACGAGCCAGTCCGCGATTTCGCTGCTGGCGCACGGCGCGTGCTCGCTCCATCATTTCCGAGCCGAGAAGGGAGCGCGTTGGTGCGGAGAACGACCGTCGTCGCAGGTGGGATCGTCTCGATCATGGGCATGGCGTCCCGATCGGCGCACGCTGACTGGCCCATGGCGCGCCACGACCCGCAGCGGACGGGGCTCGCCGTGGGCACGAGCAACATCACGATCCCCGTCGTCACTTGGCGCTACTTTCTCGGAGGCAGCGTCTCCCCCGAACGGCTCGTGACCGCCGATCTCGACGATGACGGTATCGTCGAGATCGTGCACGCCACCGACGGCTCCGTGCGCGCCTACGACCTCGATGGTGGCGCGCTCTGGGCGACCGACAACATCGGCTTCGATCAGCTATACCGGCCCGACGATCTGAATGGGGACGGCCGAGTGGAGATCATCGCGCGGACCCCCGGCCAGGTTCACGCCGTCGACGCTGGGTCGGGGACGATCCTTTGGAGCACCCCCGCGGACGCTCTCGGCACCATCACGGTGGTGCGGACCGGTGACCTCGATGGAGACGGGGTCCATGATCTGCTCGTGGCCGAGTGCGGCTGCTGCGCCGGACGGACGGGCCAGTTCGGCTTCGCCTACTCGTTCGCTGGCGGCTTCGGCAGCCCCACGACGCTCTGGCAGATCCCGATCTATGCCTGCGGCTCCGATCGGACCGTCACCCTGCTGAACGCCACTGGCGACGCGAGCCGCGAGCTGCTCCTTTCCACCGCGCAGACGGTTCGCCTGTACTCGGGGGCGGGAACGCTGCTCGCGGAGACGGCCGACCTCGGGACGTGGACCGCGATCAGCCAATGCCGCCCTGCCGATCTCGACGACGACGGCCAGGACGAGGCGCTGTGCATCACGAACACCAACCTCGCGCCGGACATCCGGCGGGTGTTCGTCCTTCACCACGACGGAACCTCCGCGGTGGCCCTTCTCTGGAGTGCGACGGTAGCGCCCGCAGATGGCGACGTTTTCTTCACCGACCCGCTCTCCGATCTCGACGACGACGGCTCGCTCGAGGTGGTGATCGCCGTCAAGGACGGCTCCGGCGCCTGGACGACGTTGGTCCTCGATCCGCTCACGGGAACCACCCTGGCGACCGCCCCGGGCAAGCTCCAGGGCGTGGCGCCGCTCTTGGAAGGGAGCCGCCTCGTGTTCACCGGGGAGGAGCGAACGGACGCCTGGGCGCTGCCCGGCGAGCGGGACGGAGGCGAGATGACGCTCACCTGGAGCGTCGAGGGGAGAGTCACAGTCCAGGAGCGGGATCTCGAGTTGCAGCACCGGGCGTACCTGGGCCTCCGGACGGTCGCGCCCGACCTGGACGCGGACGGACGCCCCGAACTGGTCCTGGTTTCGACAGATCCGCCCATCGGGCTCGTGGCGGTCCCGCTCGAGGACCCATATCAACCACCCCTGGTCGAGCTCAGCGCGCCGGAGACGGACGTGGCCACAGCGTGGCAGCTGGCACCCAGCGCCGAGCACTCCGGCGGCCTGCTGGTCTCGCAGAGCGACGGCCGCCTGTTGGTGATACCCAGCGGCGCCGCCGGGGAGCCCTCGGCGTTGCTCTCCGCCGGCAACTACTACGCCCCGGGCGGCTTTCGCGACTTGTCACGTCCCCCCGTGGTCGCGAGCCTCGCGCCCGATGAAGCGCAGCGCGTTCTCGTCCCGGATGGTCGAGGAGCTCTCGTGAACCTCGGGGCCGCGACCGCAACGCTGGCGCATCCCCCGGCGCGCGCGTGGTCTAGACCGAGGACGAGGGCAGCGGCCGTGGTCACCCCGAACGACTCCCTGCCCTTCATCGCGGCGGTGCACCAGGCCACACCCAGCTACGCCAGCGTGGTCGCGATCGCGGCGGACGGCTCGGCGCGATGGTTCGTGCCAGCGCCCGAGGCACCCCTCCTGGATCTCGTCCCCGGCGATCTCAACGGTGACCCCACCCCCGACCTCGCTCTTCACTGGGGCCCACCGTCCGACGTCACCCTCGCCGTCCGCGCGCTGGACGGACGCGATGGGACCACGCTCTGGGATTCCGCGCTCGTATCCCCGGGGGCAGGACGCCAGCCCGCGGGGCTTTCGGTGGGGCGCTTCGACACCGACGCGATCGACGACGTGTACTTCCAGGGTCCCCGGGCGACCGTCCTCTCTGGGGTGGATGGGTCGACCCTCGCGGACGCCGATCCGAGCAGCCCCTATGGCATGTTCACCTTGTACGATCTCGACGGGCAGCCCGGTGCCGAGGTGACGTTCCACGCCAGCAGCACCCGGAGCACCTTCTATTCGAGCGACCTTGCCACGGCGCTCTGGAGCGGGCCTGAGGAGCTCGCCTATCCCTATGGTGCGATCGCGCCCTGCCCTTCGAGCCCGCGGTTCGCCCAGGGATCGCTGGGATCTCCCGCGCAGCTCCGGATCACGGACATGACGGGCGACGGGCTCGGCCAGAGCACGGTGGTCTATCTGGCCAGCGGAGAGGTCTTCCCATCGATCGACACGATGGGCACGACCCGCCATGGTCAGGTAACGTCCGTGTCCGTCCATTCCGATCTCACCGGCACGGGTCACCCCTCCGCGGTGGTTGGTTCCACGGACGGCTGGCTCTACGCCGTGAACGCGTGCACGGGTGACCTCGACTTCTCGCTCCACCTCGGCGCCCCCGTGGGGGCGCCCGTCTTCGGCGACACGGACGGGGACGGGTTCGACGAGATCGTCACCACGGTGGCGAGTGGCGAGCTCGTCGCCATCCGCCAAGAGGTCGTGCCGGCGCCGGACTTCGTGTGGGACATCGTGCCGGCGCAGGGGATCACGGATCGGGACACCGACGAGACCTTCCAGAGGACCCTGCTCTCCGCTCGCTGGGCAGAGGTTCCAGGCGCGCTTGCCTACCAGGTCGCCATCGTCGATGCGAATGGCACCGACCTCGTGGCTCCGCCGTGGGCGGACGTGGGCGACGTACTCGAGCACACCGTGACTGGCCTCACCTTGAACATCGGGGCAAGGTATCGATTCGTCGTGCGCGCCCGGATCGCCGAGGGATTGTCTGTGGATGCCATCAGCGACGGGATCCGGGTCGTACCGCCAGAGCCCGGCACGGGTGGCGCGGGCGGTGGCGCGGGCGCCGCGGCAGGCGGAGTCGGCACCGGGGCGACGGCGGGTGCGGCGGGGACCCCGAACGGCTCAGGCGGAGCCGACGCGGGCGGAGCCGACGTGGGGGGGCACGGCGCGAACGCAGGCGCACGCCACCTCTCCGGGGCCGCCGGCGCCGCTGGCGCCGTTGGCCGAGCCGGATCCGCGGGCGCGGCGGGCATCGGTGATGCCGCTGGTCACGCTGGCGCACCGACGGTGGCGGGCGCGGCAGGCCGAGCCGGCAACGGCGCCGCACCTCCAGTCGCGGGCGGGGCAGGCCGAGCCGGCAACGGCGGCACACCCGGCGTGGCGGGGAGCGCCGGGCTCGGGATGGCGACCGCGGGTGGGGCCGCGGGACAACCCGAGCCCGCAGCGGGCTCGGGCGGGATCCCGCTCGGAGGCACCCCGGGCTGGGCGGGTCTGTACCGGCCAGGGGGGAGCGACGACCTCCTCTCGGGCCGCGCCTGCACCTGCGCCGCTCCCCGGCGAGCTTCGGGCGCCGGCGCCGTCACGTGCCTGTTGCTCGCGCTCGCGCTCGCCGCCCGCCGCCGCACCAGTCGGCAACCGCCCCCCCACCTCCTCCTCGCGCGGTGACGCGCCGAGCGAAAGTGGGGTTGGATGAACGTATCGTGGGGATCGAAACGGTCGAGGTGGGTCAAATCCAGATCCACTTCGGCGCCCCATCCCTCCTGTGCCAGGTTGGACGAGTCCGGCCGGAGCGCCGCGGTTCCTGCAGCCGATGGCTCGGCTCGGGCGCTCCTCGCGCTGCTCGACCCTCCACGCGCATTTCTGCCTGGCCACGGCCAACCCGTGATAGGCCTCGGCCATGCGCGAGGACGACAAGCTCACCCGAACCTCGGTGACGCCCCATTTGGACACGGTGCTATCCCTGGAACAGAACACCGTCTTCTGTTCGACGTTCCAGCTTGCTTGGAACGAGCTGATGTCGGCTCGGGGGGGGGAGATCCAACTCGAGGGCGACCCACCGCTGGTTCCCGAGCTCAACGCGGGCGGGCCGCTCAAAGCAGATATCGACGAGCTTGCCTGCGTCGCCTTGGCGGGCCAAGGGGAGTCCTTCCTCAGGGCGCTGAGAAGGCAGCTGGTCGATCAGTTCGGCGAGCGGGACGACTTCATGCTCCCGAGTCGCCTCTCCGAGCGAGAGCTCCTCGTCTACGCGCATCTCGAGAAGAACCTCGTCTTTTCTCGCCCACTCGGCTCCGACAAGAGGGCGGGGCTCGCGTTCGGGAGAACCCGCGACCGGGTCCAGTGCTTCGGGCTCTGGCGCGGCCTCGAGGAGGGGCTCTTCAAGGCTCGTGCGGAGCAAGTCTGCGTGCACGAGTACCGGAGCGTGGGCGAATTCCTCATCGAGCTGCGGACGAAGGATCCCGAAGACCGACTGGTGGTCGCCCGCCTCGGCGCGTTCGTCCCGAACACCTCGCTCGGCGCCGCGGTTCGTCAGGTCATGCAGCGCCTCGACCGGCCGCGCTCAGTCCTCCAGTGGCTCTCGAGCAGCACCAAGCTTACCCGAGAGGATGTCCTCAAGATCCCCCTCGTCGATCTCGACATCCTCCACGTCTACCGGGAGCTTACGGGACGAGGGGTCTCGGGGACCGATTGGCAGATCGAGGATGCGCGCCAGAGCATCCGTTTCCACCTGGACGAACGCGGAGCCGAGCTCCGCTCCGCGGCCGCGATCCTGACCAAGCGTAGCGGGAGGGCGTCGGGACGCGCCATCATCTGCGACGGGCCGTTCCTGGTCCTGCTCGCCCGGGCAGGGCGACCCCTGCCCTACTTCGCCGCCTGGATCGCGGACCCTGAGCTTCTGATGCGAGTGGACCAAGCGTCAGGATAGGGACGGGACGTATCCGTTCTCCTCGAAGACCCGCCACACCAGGCCTCCCGGTTCTCCCGTCTTTGCTAGTATCGCGGGCTCGAAACCTCCGATCGGTCACGACGCGGACGCTGGCGTCGGTGTCCGCCAATTCGCTGCCCGGCTCACCCAGTACGAGCGCTCCCAGCTCGATGCAATCAACCTGATTGCTGCTCTAGGGCGACTGGGCGCCAAGGGTCGCGGCGGCGAAGAGGTGATCCGGGTCGAGCGCGCATCGAGCAGCAGCCCGCCAGGACAGGGCGGCATCGGACAGGACTCGCGGCAGGAACTCGGCGCGCAAGGTGCCGACGCCGTGGTGGTGGGAGAGCGAACCGCCCGCCTCGAGGATCGCATCCCGCGCCGCGGCTTCGATCGCGTGGTAGGTTTCGCTGGGGTTCTCGACGCCCTGGTAGCAGAATGCGAAGTAGAAGTAGATGCAAACGCCGGTGGGGTAGGCCTGGGTTACTCGCGCGGTGACGAACGGTTTGCCGGGTAGGCCCCGCGCTGCGTGCTCCGCCTGAATGCGCGCCTTGACAGCCTCCATCACCGGGATGATGCGATCCCAAGCGGTCGAGGTTTCGAAGCTCTCTGCAATCAGCCAGTGCTTCAGGATCCAGTCTCGGATGTAGGCGATGCCATAGGTCAGCATGTACCCACGCTCGCCGTTCTCCGCCCCGCCGGCGAGCCCGTCGTGACGCCGCGCGATGGCCGCGATCGCCCGCTGCTGGTCGGCAACCTCGGCGAGGGTCCCCTCGAAGACGAGGGTACACGCGACCATCCTATTGGGGTCAAATCCCTTGAGCCGGGTCACGTAGATCCTCTCGAGATCGCTAGCCAAGCGGGACAGGGCAGATTTCGCCGGCTTGAGAACGAAGTTGAGCTGCAGTTGCTGATTGTCGACCAGTCGCACGCTGGCCGGGAGGGCGTTCAGCTCTGTCGCCTCATACATGAAGGCAAGCCCCTGCCCGAGATCGGGAAAGAGCAGAGAGCCGTAGCGCTGCACTTCGGGGATCGGAAAGAGCTTGATGGTGGCCTCGGTGATGATCCCCAAGGCACCCTCGCTGCCGAACACCCAGCGGCGCGGGTCGCTCCCCAGCGATTCACGCGGCCCCCCGGGGCGCGCCCAGAGCACGCCGCGCGGTGTCACGGCGCGTACGTCCACCACCAGCTCCTCGATATTGCCGTAGCGGTTCTTCTTCATGCCGCTGGCGTTGGTCGCGATCCAGCCGCCCAGCGTGGAGAACTCGATGCTGTCGGGCTCGTGACCGATGGTGAAGCCGTGCTCGCGGACCTGCCCGGCCAAGAGACGTCCCACCGCGCCCGCTTGGACGCAGGCGCGGCGGCTGATTGGATCGATCCATAGAATCCGGTTCATTCGGGCGAGGTCGACCGAGATGATCGAACGCACTTCACTCTCGGGACAACGGAGCGCCTCGCTCACGTTCGTGCCTCCACCGTACGGGATCACGCACGCCCCATGCGCGGCTGCAACCTCGAGCAGACTCACGACCTCGGCCTCCTCGGCGGGCATGACGACGACGTCGGGGATGCGCGACAGAGAACCGTACTTGATCGCGTACATCTCTGCCTGCGTGTGGCCGTGCCCGCGCCTGAGTCGAACCTCGGAGGCAACGGCAACGTTCACATCGCCGACGACGCCGCGCAGCGCCGTGAGCAGACCGTCGCTGGCGCGCGAGGGCGGGATGGTCGGCGGATAGAGGGGACGATTGACGACCTTCGGATCGATGTCGACGCCGAACGTCGCTCTGACCCACGGGAAGAGCGCTGGCATCTCCTGTCCCGAGAGCAGGTAGCGCTTGCCGGTCAGCTCCACGTGCCCGCGTTCATTGAAGCAGAAACAGGTGTCCCGAAAACCCCAGACATCTGGGCTCTCCTCGTCGCCGCTCGGGACCGACGGTGGCCGTGGGTGGATGAGATTTGGGGGTGTCCCGGCGAGGGATGCTGCGACGGCTGCGTCGAATCGGCCTGCGTTCGGCATTGCGTTCCTCCGTTCCTGTCTGTGCGGCACCGTGCGCCGCGTGGGGAGCTTTTCCGTTCGTCGCGCCAATGCGCGGATGGCCGTTTCGGCGTTCAGAAGACCACCTTCAGGAGCCCGAGCGCCCCCTGCTTCCACGGGACGCGGTGCGTTACCCCGGATTGATGCTGGAACTCGGCGCGGTGGGCTCGGTACCACTCGAGGTTCCGGAGCAGGGCGTCCTTGTTCGAGAACCGGGGGACGAAGCCGAGGACGCGCTCGGCCTTCTCGATCGAGACGAAGGAGTCCTTGGACGCGGTCTCGTAGACCCACTTGTAGAGCGGCGAGAGGTGCATCCCCTCGAGGGTGCGGAGGCTGAGCACGGCCGGACCTGCGGGGAACGGGATGATCCTCTTCCTCTTGCCGACAGCGTCGAGCACGGCCTGATAGTCTTCGCCCATCGTCGTGAACTCCTTGGCCCCGATGTTGAACGTGTCGTTGGTCTTCGCCGGGTCTCCGACCAGACAGAGGTGGATTGCGCGGCAAAGATCCTCGACGTCGAGAAGCTGATAGCGGTTCTTGCCGTTGCCGATCATCGGGAAGTTCTTGCCGTCGAGGGCCCAGTCGTAGAGCAGGGCGAAGACGCCGAGACGCTCGGGCCCGATGAAGGATTTGGGACGGATGATGGGAACGACGAGCCCTCGCCCCCGCTCCTCAAGGCAGACGAGTTCGGCCTGGATTTTGGCCTGGCCATAGGGGCCCACGCCGTCGAGTCTGTCGTCCTCGTCGAGCGGGTGGTGATCCGGGATCCCGTAGACCGCCGTGGAAGAGATGTGAACGGCCGCCTTCACCCCCACCCGGCGGGCTTCGGACATCACCACGCGCGTCCCGACCACGTCCGTCGTGTGGATCTCCGTCGGCAGATAGAGCGGCAGCGCGGCGGCCGTGTGCACGACGTAGTCCTGGCCCCGCATCGCCTCCGCGACGACCGCCCGGTGCCGAGTGTCCCCGCGAACGGCGGTGACGCGCGCGTATTCGGGGTAGGCGAAATCCGCCAAGTCCAGGGTGGTTACCGAAAATTCCCGATCGAGCAGGTACCGGACCAGGTTGATTCCGAGGAACCCCGCTCCTCCCGTCACGAGCACCGTCTTCTGCTTCATCTGGCGAACCTCCAGCGCAGCTGCCTTGCCCGGTGCCACGCATGAGGGGAATAGATAGCACGCTACTTTACTGTCGTGCCACCCCCGGTCCCCTCTGGACAACCAACGCGGTGGGGATCCCTCCGCCACCAAGATCGTGGCGGAGAGAGCGCATCCGCCGGATTCCTGCTCCCGATAGAACGGTATTGACACCGGGGGGTGAGATCATTGAAGGTGCTCGCGGTAGCACTGGATATAAAGCGGGTGCCACCGAGAACGGCTCTGGCTGGCCCGTCGGAAGCGGAATCGCAACGTCGAAGGATCTCCATGGCGACAATCGTGATCGTCGACGACGACCCGGACATCGTGGACGCGGTGCGAATCGTCCTGGAGCGCGCGGGTCACCGTGTCCGGTCCGCCGCCGGGTACGCCGATGGATTGCCGACCGCGCTGGAGCCCGGGACAGACCTCTTGATCTTGGACATCATGATGGCCGAGCCCGACGACGGGATCGCGATAACGCAAGAGCTGCGCCGCCGCGGATTCGTCGCGCCGATCCTCATGATGTCGAGCATCGCCAATGCGACCGGCTCCGCCTATGGCAGGGACGGACTCGTGGTGCCGGTCGACGAATTCGTCGACAAGCCGGCAATGCACTCCTTGTCGTGTCGGCAACGTGAGGCTGCTCGAGGGGGTCCGCCTGTTGCGCCGAGGCGCTTGCTCGACCCAGCATTTCGAGGATCTCTGTGCGCTCGGGCGGACGTTTCAGGACGCATCCAAGTGCGGGCTCGGGCAGTCGAGCCCAAACGCGTTTCTGAGCATCGCAGAGCACTTTCGCGGGGAGCTCCTCGGGCGCCACGGCGCGACTTGACAGGGAGAGCGAACGATGACGCGGAAAACGGCGCCGAGCCCCCGCGCCGCCATTGGCGAGGAGTTCGGGATCGCACCGGGGACCCCGGTGACCTGGGAGCTCAACACGGCTCTGCGGCGCTGCGGCTTCGACCGCGTGTTCGACACCAACTTCGCTGCAGACCTCACCATCATCGAGGAAGGCACGGAGCTTATCGAGCGCCTCGACGCGAACCTCGTCAAGGGACACACCTCCCGGCCGCTGCCCCAGCTGACCTCCTGCAGCCCGGGTTGGGTCAAGTACGCAGAGCACTTCTACCCGGAGTTCCTACCGCACGTTTCAAGCTGCAAGAGCCTCCAGCAGATGATTGGGGCCCTGCTCAAGACCTGGTACGCGAAGAGGATCGCCATGGGAAGCGGGGTCGCCCGCCCGTCGTCCCCAGCGTCGAGAGGCCGAGCTCGCCTTGACCCGAGAGCTGCTGGCGCTCGCCGCCGAACTGCTCCGACAACTCCCCAAGCCCCCCGCCGTGCTCGTCGCCATCCGGACCCTGGTGGTCGGGGCTTGTCCGCTGCGCAGGATCTGCTCCGTCTCCGCTATTCCCCCGTCGCCCTCCAGGATCTCGTGTCCGGCGCCCTCGCCGACTTCGCGCGCACCCACCACGACCGCCTCGGCGACACCGGGATCGCAGCCGTCACCACCCTCGTCCGCCGCCACCTC
>JAFGBI010000180.1 GCA_016933275.1 Polyangiaceae bacterium
GGAGAAGCCGCTGCATCGTTCTTGAAACCCCACACGTTTTTTGGTCACAACGGTCCAAAAAGTGGCCGGAGACCTGCGGAATACGGCCGCGTCGGTAGTCAGCCGTCCGAACTCTGGTGCCCGCATCCGCGCTGTCACGACCGGCTCGCGGCCGCCCCTACGGATCTGGATCACTGCGCCGAGCCCGCTCTGCTCGAACTTGCGCCGCAGCTGCTGCACCCGCTCCTCGCTCAGCTCGCACGCCTTGGCCAGACGCCCCAGGTGGACGCGAGTGTCCTGGCACAGCTGCACGAACAGCACGTTGCGGGCGGCCCGGTCACCCGCGGCGAACTCGCCGACCAGCGTCCCGCCGACGAAGACCTGGCGCCGATCCCCCTCGGACACCACCGCGGACCCCGGCGCGAAGTAGCGGTACTCTGGCCTCGACGCCACCCGCACCACCGGCTCGAGCACGACCTGTTCCATGCCCCGTTAGACGCGTGGAGGCATCGAGAGAGTCCCAACCCCGGTTGGTACCCCGCACTTTCGGCTGCCGGCACGAAATCCGCGGCCTCGGGGAGAGCGCTATGAACTCTTGCGCTCCGACCAGGGTGGTCCACCGCTCCGACCAGAATGGTCTCGGCTCGGACCATCTGGCTCAGGGGGAGCGCACCTACCCTCGCGGCACCGGGACGCCATCCAAGCCCCGAACGTCGACCTGTCTCTGAGCGGGGAGCGCGTCGAACAGGGTGACGAACGCGCCGTTCGTCCAACCGAAGCCCACCTCGTTCGACGAGTAGCCGAATCGGATGCCTTCGCTCACCTCGGAGCGGCGCTGCTCGACCTCGTACTTCTCGAAGATCGCGTGGTGATCGATGAACTCCCGAAGCACCAGCGAGAGGAAGTTCACGGAGATCCGGTCCGCCTCGAGGTCGAAGCCATAGCGGCGCAGGCCTTCGACGGCGACGAGCTGGAGTGGGGCCCAGCCGAATGGGGCATCCCATTGGTTGCCGCTCGGGTTCGTGCTCGTCCGCAGGCCTCCCGGCACCTCCAGCCACCGCAGGGCGCGGAAAACCAGGGTATCTGCCTGTTCTTTGGACGCGATCTCCCCCGCCCACAAGGGAAAGAACGTGGTGCCGAAGGGGTAGTTGCGGCGGGCGCGCCGGGTAAAGTCGTAGTCCAGGTACAATCCGAGCTCGGGATCCCAGAGATACTGATTGATGGCGGCGGCGCGTTGGCGCGCGCGGTCGGCCCAGGTATCCGCGGTCCTGGCGTCGCCGAGGGTTCGGGCGATCTCCGCCGTCTCCTGCTCCATCCGGTAGAGGAGCGAGTTCAGACACACCGGGTCATAGTCGATGATCGCGGCATTGAACGGACCAAAACGGCCGGAAGGGTCGTAGCCGGACTCGCGCATCGAGCGGTCCGCCACGTAGAAGAGCTCGGTCAGCGCGTCGCTCTTCCGGTCGTAGAAGCGGGTGATGTCGTAGTCGGCGACGGTGTGCGTGCGGAACCAATCCTTCACGCGGTCATAGTGCGTCTTGCCCTCGGCGTCCTTTTCACCGGAGAGGACTTCCAGCGACGGCCCCTGGCCGAGGTCGTAGTATCGCGACAGCCCGGTTGCGGGTGTCACGTGGGGAGCCCGGGTCCACAGGGCGTAGTACCGTTCGATCGCGGGCAGAGTCGCTCGGAGCCAGGTCTTGTCTCCCGTTCTCGAGTAGACGGCGAGAATCATTGGCGTTAGAAGCGGTGGTTGCGATCGCGAGAGGTAGTAGCTCCGGTTGGCGTTCAGGATCATTCCATAGCGGTCGATCTCGTAGAGGAAGTTATCGACCATGCCACGAGCGAGCTCGACCTCGCCGTCGCGAAGCAGGCCAAGTATGATGAAGTAGCTGTCCCAGCCGTACATTTCGTTGAACCTCCCGCCGGGAACGACGTACGGATTGGGCAAGTAGAGGAGGCCCGGGGGCGTCGGCTCAGGGATCGGCAGCCTCGTCGGCGCGGGCAGGCTTCGCAGGTCGATTTGCGCGAGATCGGCCGGTGACACTTGGCGTTTCAGGTCCTCGTAGATGCGGTCGCGATCCTCGCCCTCCGGCACGTAGACGGGCCATTTGCCCGCCTGAGCGGAAGACTTCGGATCCCGCGCCATGGCCAGTAGATCCTGGTTGCTGCGTTTCAAGGAAGACCAGCCGGTGTCGATGTAGCTGAAGATGCTGGAGAGCTGGTCTTTGCTCGCAGAATGAGCGTCCGACCGCGAGGGCGCGGCTGAGGAACCCGGCGGGGTCACGGAAGCCGACGGAGCAGCTGGTGTCGTGCTGGGGATGGGCGCGGAGACGGCTCGAGGCGCCCCGCACGACGGCGTCACGCACGCCGAAACGAGCGCGAGCAGAAGCGGCAGACGCACCCAATTCCTCATGGGAGAAAGGGGAACCGGGGTGGGTAGCGCTTGTCAAGCAGGTCAAGCCGTCCGAATGCGGCAAGGTGCGGGACGCCGCGCCCATTTCGGACGGAATGGGGAATGGCGCGTCCCGAGCTGCGCGGGCAGGGTAGGCGAACGCACCGCAGGATCCCGCATGCGATGTTGGTTTCGTCGGCGACACGGGGGTGACCGTGCGGCAGCTTTGGCAAGCATGTCGGAAGGGTAGGCGTTGGATTCATGGGGAGGGCCTCAGCCATTTTCCCTTTCTTCTTCTCGCGACGTCGCCTTCGTGCTCCCATCGACGCGATGCGTCACCTGCTTCCCACCTTGTTGCTCGCGCTCTCGGCCTGCACTCGGGCAACGGGCGCGTCGTCCACGCGTTTTCCCGCTACCCAACCACCGCCGGAACCGTGCCCGCCCACGCAGCCTTCCGCCACCGGACTACCGCCGAAGCCGTGTCTACCCGCTCGTACCTTTTCCTTCGCTCTCTCCGACGCGACCACGGCCGACCCCGCCGAGGTTTCCACTCATCTTACGGCGATCGTGGCGTCCAATCCACGCCTCGTGTGGAAGGGGGAAGGAAAGGCGCGCCGCGTGCTTGTCCTGACGTGGACGTCCTGGCACGGCTACGACGGCAAGACCGGACAGACGATGGACCCATCGGCGCGACCGATCTGGGTCACGTCGGTTCCGGAGCTCAGGGACTACTGTCGGGCCCTACCGCCGGGCAGCGCCGATCGATACCTGCGCATCACACAGCTTTTTGGGGGCCTTCGCCCCGACGTCGCGAAGGACCGTTTCGTGGAGCTCTGGGTGAACCCGGACGAATTGTTCCGCCCTTGTCCGGACCCGGAGATCGCCGACGACCGGTGCGGCCTCGTGCTTCCCAGCACCGTCCCGCCGGACTACCGGCAATGGTTCGAGGATCTGCGCAAGACGTCGTACGGCGACGATGGGTACCCTTGGACCCGGCTTGGCTGCACCTACGACTGGGGCAACCCGACCAGCGCCGTGGGGCTCTCCGAATTCGTCGTGCGTCAGGGTTCGATAGTCGAGGTCCATGCCGTGACCGAGAAGGTAGACGACTATTGCCGATGAGATGAAAGGGGCCGCTTCGGCCATGTACTGCGATCGTACGCGACCGTACCGGTGGCTCTTCCCCGGCCGCCGGGAGCGGGAGGGTAGCTGAACGCATTCGCAAAGGACTGCCTTCGTTGCGGTTCTCTGTCGACCATTCCTGGGGAGACGTTCATGCCAAGGCTCGGCGGAGATCGGCGGGGAAGGGCCCCGGGGAAATGGCCGGCGGGGCGCGTCTCGGTGGCGCTCGTCGCGTGCGGAGGGAAGGTCACTGGCGGAGAAGTCGCCACCCTCACCGGAGGCGACGCAGGGGCCGCGGGGGAGGCTGGAGCGAGTCAGACCGCCGATTGTCCGGCGCCGCGCCCGATCACGAACGCGGAGTATCGGTATCCGTTCACGCCCCCAGGCGCGCGCCGCGTGAACGCTGAGGGTCAGGCGGCGTGAAGCGTTGCCGTTGCCCGTTGTGCGGCA
>JAFGBI010000181.1 GCA_016933275.1 Polyangiaceae bacterium
CCCCGAGCAGCGTCTTCCAAGGCACGTCCCGGCGCTCGTTCGAGCGCTGGGTGACGCTGCGAAACAGCGTGAGGTGCGGGTAGGCAAGGCGGCGGAGGAGCGCGACCACCAGCGTGCCGCTTCAAACCGAAGAGGTAGTGTAAGCCCCGAGCGCGGACCTCGGCTGCGTTCTGCGCCGAGCACGCGCCGGCGTCGTAGGTGACGAGCGTGGCGAGTTCGAGGCCTCCGTAGGCGTCGCAGAAGGCAGCCAGCGCTGCGGGGAAGATGCCCATCTCGTTGGTCAGCGCTGGGATGGGCACGACCTCGATGATGGGACGTGCCTGACTGCTGGTCAGCGTCACCGTCACGGCACGCACCGCGCCCACGAGGGTCCCGCTTCGCCCGCCGTCTGCCGCTGGGCGTACCAGTCGTCAGCGCTCGGGATCAGGCACTTGTCGTGGACTCCCGGGTAGAGAAGTGTCTGACTTTGTACTGAATGCACATAGCTCCGCTGCCAAGTGGCACCCTCGTCCCGTCCTCTGGTCCGTGGTTCCGGGGATTTCCCTGGAATTTTTCGCCGTGCATGCCCCTGGTGGCATGGCCTGGCGCTCCGCTCCGGCCAACGGGCATGGGGGGGGCAAAAAAAGGTATTGCCAAATCGGTACGAAGATAGTCTAGGATTGAGCCGCTACTTGGAAAAATGGTCGCTCCCTCCCCTTACCCTGAGGGAGCGCGGGTCTGCAGTCCGCCACAGTCACCGCCTGATGGTCCACGGCACGTGCGGGTGCCCCGAAAGCCCGCTCGGTCCGAGATTGACGGTTCTCCGCCGTGTCCGGGGTGTTCTGGCACCTGGAGTCGGCGTGGGACGTTCCTTCGCGTCACACGAGCCATGCTGACGAGAGAGTTGGAGGAGGCACTCCGCGAGTTTGCGATCGACACGCCCCCGCGTCCGCGGTGTGTTCTGCTCGTCGACGACGAATACGACAATCTCGAGGTACTGAGCGCTCTGCTCGAGGACGACTACGAGGTGCTCACGGCGACCGACGCCGACTCGGCCCTGCAGGTCTTCGCCGCCGGGCGCAACGTGGATCTCGTCGTGGCCGATCAGCGGATGCCGGGGACGACGGGCGTCGAGCTCCTATCGCGGATCGCCGTCGAGCGGCCCGACACCGTCCGCATGGTCCTCACGGCGTATGACGATGTCGAACCGATGATGGAAGCGATCAACCGCGGCGCGGTGTTTCGCTTCCTGACCAAGCCGTGTCCGCCAGCGGAATTGCGGCTGGCGATACGGGAAGGCCTTGACGCGAAGGCCAGCGCGAACCTGTTACGCCACCTCATTGGGTCGCTCGTGTCAAGGCAGGACGCGCTCGATCGGGTGGTCCGCAATCTGCGCCGCACGCAGGATCAGCTGCTCGCGACCGAGCGGCTGACGACGATGGGTCGCGCGGCGTCAGGGGTGGTGCACAACGTGCGCAACCTCAGCATGATCGTTTCCTTCCTGGTCACCGAGATCCAGGGATCGACGGTCAGCCCGGAGACGATCGGTGCGGGTCGTCGGGCGCTCCGCGGGTTGGAGTCGCTGGTCACCCTGCTCGAGAGCGTCCGCGAATTCGCCCGCACCAACGAGGCGAAGCTCGAACTCACCCCCACCGAGGTGGAGCCGTTCTTCAGGCAGACGGTGGCGGTCGCGTTGCTCGAGCAGGGCACCGAGCGCTGCCCGATCGATCTTGACATCGCGGCCGACGTTCGCCGGTTGTCCATCGATCGGGGCCGGGTCCGTCACGCGGTCACCGCAGTGCTCAGCAACGCGTTGCGGGCGAGCCCGCCGGGGGCACGCATCGCGGTACGAGTCCGGGTGCGCGAGTTCTGCCGCGAGGACCGGGCGGGGTTGAGGCGATGGGTCTGCATCGAGGTGGAGGACCATGGATCGGGGATGGACGCTGCTACCCTCGAGCGAGCAGGAGAGCCCCTGTTCAGTCGGTTCGACCCGCCGGGGCTCGGGCTCGGACTCTCCGCGGCGAGGCTCACGGCGACCATCCACGGGGGTGAGTTGGTGCTCGACAGCCGCCCCGGAGAGGGAACCCGGGCCATCCTCGTCGTACCGGAGGGTGCGTGCTCCAGCGCCCCGCCTCGTGTGGTCACCCCGAGCGCCGTGGAGACCGGGTCGACGGCGGGAGACCCGATCTTGGGCTTCGTTGGCGCCCAGCGCGCGCCCCTGCGCGTGGTGGTGACCGACGGAGCGTGGCAGATCCTGGAGCCAGCTATCGCCGACAGCCCGGTCCTCGCGGCGAGCGTGGAGCGATTCGCTGCTGGTCGTTCGTCGGCGGCTGGTCCCGCGATCCTCGTTGTTACGGGCCAGGACATGTCCGGCCTCGAAGCCGACCGGCTTCGCGAGCTGCTGCGCGCGGCAACGCCAGGTCGCCCCGTGGTGATCGGTGGAGGCGACGACCGGCGGGTGCTACTCGAGGCCATCAACGACTGGCGGGCCCACAGCCTGCTCCCGCACGGGGCGCCGCTCGCCGCAGTCACGGATGCGGTTCGTCGCGCGCACGAGAAGTTGAAGCTCGATCTGGCCGTCGATCTCTGCGCCAAGGAGCTCTTGAGTGGGTGCCGTCGTCTGGCCTTGACCGTCACCGAGCTCGAGGCGACCCAGGAGCGCCTGCTCCACGCCGAGCGGTTGGCGACGGTGGGACGGATCGTCGGCGCCCTGATCGCGCGCATGGGAGAGCAATCGCGGCAGCTCGAAGCGTTTCGGCGAGCACTCGCGGACGAGGGCCTGGCCGGCGGACCGTCGCCGTCGTCTCGTCGCCTGGACCTGCTCGGTTCCCTCGACGAGGTGCACGACGGCTTCAACTCGCTCCTGGCGGACATGCTAGCGCTCGCCGAGGCGCGCTCCCCCAACGCTCGCGTCACCGCCGAGGATCTCGACTCGCTCGTCGCCCGAACGGTGCGGCTGTTCCGGTACGATCCGCTCGGCCGCGAGCGGGACGTTCGAATCCACTCGGAGTCTCGAGCGACGGTCCGCGTCGACGGGAGCCGGGTGCGGCACGCCTTGCTCAACCTGCTCCGAAACGCGGCCCAGGCCACGACCGCCGCGGCGTTGATCGAGGTGCGTACGCGGCGTCTGAACGGCGTCGCAGTCATCGAAGTAGAGGACTCGGGAGAGGGTATGAGTGCGGAGACTCTCGGCCGGATCTTCACGCCGTTCTTCACCACCAAGGGTGCCTCCGGCATGGGCCTCGGTCTGCGGCTGTCGCGCGCGGCTATCGAGGGTCACGGGGGCACGCTCGAGTGCACGAGCGCCGTGGGCAGCGGGACGACGTTCCGGATCTGTTTGCCCGCGATCGAGTGAACGACCACGACACCATGCATCCTTCCTTCGCGACGAAATCGCGCCGGGAAACTGGCGTGCACATGGGGCGCCGGGCCCGCATCGTCGTTGCTGCGCGGCTGGACGGGCCGCTGGCGAATGCGCTCCGAGCATTGGAGCGGGATGGAACTGCCCATGTTGCCGAGTCGGCGGCCGAGGCGCTGGAGGTGCTGTCCCGTGATGAAGCCTGGGTGCTGATCGCCGCGCCGCGGGTCGGCGCCGAGCCAGGCCTCGACCTGGCTCGGGCAGCCACGGTCCGCGACCCGGACCTCGCGGCGCTGGTGCTCTACGATGTTGCCTCGCTTCCGGACGTGGTGCGCACCGTGCGGGCCGGGACCAACCTGCGCTTCCTGAGCCGAGACGGAGACCCCGAACATCTCACGCAGCTCGTGCGCTCCCTGCTGGCAACCCGGAGGGAGGAGGAGCGAAGGCGCGCTGACCGACGTGCGTTTCCGCGAACCACCCCGGCAGAGCTGGGTGTCGTCGAGCCCGCCAACTCCGCGCTCGTCGATATTACCCCCGAAGGGATCGCGCTCTACACGGAGCAGCGGCTCCGCCTCGGCGGTCCCCTCGGCATCGTCCTCCGCGCTGGCGACCGAACGACGCTTCGGGTGCCGGCGGAGGTGTTGCGGTGTGCAGAGGATCCGCTCGGTCGGTGGGTCGTCGCCGCCCGGTTCACAACGGTGTCGCCAACCGCGCGGAAGGTCCTGGAGCACTTGATCCGGCGGCACCTCGTGGCCCAGGGCCCGCGCGAGATGCAGCGCCAGTTCCGCGAGGCCGCGGGCCAGGACGTGATCCCGATCGTCGCCCGCGACCGGATCGCCGCTTTCCTAGCGAGGGTGAGCGAGGAGCAAGTCCTGGCGTCGGTGAACACCGGGGCCGGCGCGATGAGCTGGAAGGCCCACCTACAAGGGGTGGATCCGGACCGTCGGCGTTTCGAGCTCGCGGTCCCCGCGACGGTCGCGGGGATCGCGCCGGGCCAGCAACTGGACGTTCTCCTTCAGTACGAGTTCGAGAGCTACCTCTTCGAGAGCCGTCTGGCACGCGTGGCGTTGCTCAACCTCGAATGTGAGTTCCCTTCTGTCGTCTACTACTCGGAGAAGCGATCGAGGACCCGGTTGCACCTACAGGACCAGGCGCTCAGACTAGGATTTCCGCATCCGAAGGGGGACGACACTTGGCTCGAGTTCGGCGTCTTGGACGTGAGCTCCACGGGTGCGTCCTTCGTTACCGATCTTGAGCGAGTGGTGATCCTGCCGGGGACACTCATCGACCCGATCCGGTTGACGCTCGGCGGGCGCGCGGTCCTCTCCGAGCGCGCAGAGGTCCGACACGTGACCCTACTAGGGGAGGAGAGAGCCTTCAAGGTTGGCGTGCGGTTCGCTCCGACGCGGTTTTCCCGGCGCGCCGCGGCGGGTGCCGCGTTGGGTGTTCCGGACGCGCGGCCCGCGGGTCGAGCCGAGCCCGCCATCCATCAGGCCAAGGTGGTCAAGTTCACCAACTCGGACGGCGAGGAAATCGTTGGACTCCTCAACGTCACCGCTCGTGGAATCGGCGCCACGGGCCCAGTCGTCATCATCCCGCCTGCTTGGGGATTGTCCAAGGAGGCGTTCTCGGCCTACTCACTGACGTGGATCGAATCGTGCGCGCGGATCGCTCAGCCGGCCGCGGTCCTGCGCTTCGACTACACGCATCACAAGGGCGAGAGCTACATCTCGCCCGAGAACTGCAGCCCCGGTCGCGAGGCGATGGACTTCGCGTTGTCGAGGGCCGTTGGGGACATCCTCGCGGCCGTGCAGTTCTGCTTCTCGACCCCCCTGTTCACGCCGAGCGAGGTTGTGCTGTTCGGACCGAGCTTCAGCGCGCCCGTGGCGCTTCGCGCCGCCACCTTGGATTCGCGAATCGGGCACCTGGTGTGCCCCATGGGTGCTCCGAACAGCCAGGAGGCCGTGAAGAACGCCAGCGGCGGGCTCGACTATTTTGGCGCGTACCAGAGGGGCGTTCGACCCGGGATCGTGGACTTCCTGGGCATGACCGTGAACATGGACCGAATTGCGGCGGACGCCGTTCGGAGCCGGCTCGCCTTTGCCGCCGACGCGGAGGACGATTTGGCGCGGCTGGGCATTCCGGTGAGCTGGTTCGCTGGTCGCGAGGACCGCTGGATCAACCCGCGGCAGGTGGAGAAGCTGCTCGAGCGCGGCGGCGTCGACCGTTGCGAGCTCACTGTGCTCAACACAGGCCACCTGCCCACACGTGATGAGGGCCTCGTGGTGGCGGCCGAGGTGGCGCGAACTGTGCTCCGACGCCTCCGCCTCGACCCGCTGGCTGCGGTCGTGATATCGCCGTCACTGCTGGACTCGATCCAAGCGGCGGAGGGCGATCGTGCACCACGGGCAAGGGTTGCCAGCGCGGACGGGTACTGGCGCCAGTATCTACTCGGCAAGCACGACGACTCCCTGGGGTTCGACGTGCTCGCGAGGTCCTCGGCCTATCAGGATTTTGCGACGGCTCAGCTCGATCTTTTGCAGCTGGCGGGCGGGGAGCGAGTCCTCGACGCAGGCGGGGGAACCGGTCAGCTGATCCATCACCTGCTTTCGCGGTGGCAAGGACCGTTGCCACAGTCGGTCGAGGTCGTGGACCTGGTTCCGGAGGCGTTGGAGCGGGCGCGTCAGCGCCTTCCAACGGCTCGCCGTTGGGGGGAGGTGGAGGTGCTTCTTCGGGCAGTCAACCTCGAGTCGAGCCGCCTTACCCCGGTACGGCGTTTCCTCGCGGGTGAATACCACGGCATCGCGGCTCTCCGTGGACGAATCAGGGGTCTTCGCGACGACGTCGTGGAACGGCTTGCGAGGGAGTACGAGCTTTCCACGGCTGGTCGCCTTCACTCCATCATTCGGGGGGCTCTCGTCGATCGGACCGATCTGGATTTCCTCGATCCGGGGCTGCACGGGCCCGTCATCGATCTCGGACGGGCAGCGCGTTTGGTGTGCGGGGCGTTGTCGGCCGCCGATCTGCGGCAGGAGTACGCCGCCGAGTCGCAGCGATTGCTCGAGGGGCAGGGACGAGGGGCGGTCCACGCTGGTCACGTCGCGTTCGAGGTGCTGGACTTTGGTGAGGCGGTTCTCCCCGAAGCGCTCGACCTGGAAACCGCAACCTACGATCGCATTGTCTGCAGTCTGGTGCTTCCGTATCTCCAGAACCCGGACGAGACTGTCGCCGAACTCGTACGAGCACTGCGGCCAGGGGGGATCCTGGTCGTGTCGACGATGAAGCCGGACGTCGACATCTCGCAGCTTCAGGCGCGTTTGGTCGAGGATGTGCGCACGGGTGCGGTCGGAGGCGCACCCGAGCGATCGAGCGGAGAGTTGCTCGACGAGGTCCGCGCCCAGACGGGTGCGGCGGCGTTCCTTTTTCGCTTGACCCAGGAGGGCACGTTCCGATTCATGACCCCTGATGATCTCAGCCGGCTTCTGGTCGCGGCGGGGCTCAAGGACATCCGCTTCCGCGCGGCGTTCGGGCAGCCCCCGCAGGCCTACGCGGCGAGCGGCCGCAAGCCCTAGGTCGCCCTCCCAATGCCCGCCGCCACCCGGACCACGATGCCTCCTCGCGACGCAGAGGCGTTCAGCAGGCACCTGCAGCAGGTCAACTGCGCGTCGCTCTGGTATGTCTGCGCGCTCGGTGGTTGCCTGGTGCCGTTCTTCTGGGTGCTGGACATATACACCGTACCGGATTGGCTGGGCCTGACCTTCGCATTGCGCCTCTCCACGGCCTCGGTTGCCGCGGCCCTGCTGCTCGCCCTTCGACGCTGGCCGTCGCGCATGGCGCGGCAGGTCAATCATTGGGGCTTCATCTACACCGCGTACATTGCCCTGGTCATTTCGGTCATGTGCTGGCTGCACGAGGGGTACGAGTCCCCTTACTACGCCGGGCTCAACCTGGTGATCGTGGGTGCGGGGCTCCTGTTCTTGTGGAGGTTCAGGGTCGCGATCCTTTTCTGCGCGACGATCTACCTGACCTACATGGTGCCGCTGATTCTGGGCCGGATCCCCATCAGGGAACCGGCGGTCGCGCTCGGCAATCAGTTCTTCCTGATCGGTACGGTGGTCATCATCCTCGCGGCACAATATTACCGCTACCGCATGGAGCGGCGCTGGTTCTTCGCGCGGCTCGACCTCGAACGGACCAAGCAGTCGCTCGAGGAGGCCTACCAACGCTCGATGGAGCTCGACCGTCTGAAGAGCAATTTCTTCAGTAGCGTGACGCACGAGCTCCGAACGCCGCTCACCATGATCCTGGCGCCGCTGGAGGCGCTGATGGAGGATCCGCGCTGGACCGCCGACGCCCTGCAGCGCGAGTACCTGCAGGCCATTCGCGGGAACGCGCTGCGCCTGTTGAAGCTCATCAACGATCTTCTGGATCTGGCGCGGCTCGAGGAGAAATACCTGCGGTTGCGGGTAGAGAACACGGACATGGCGGCGCTCCTGACGGAGGTCGTCGAGTACTCGCGGCCCCTCGCGACCAGGAAGGACATCGCGATAGATCTGGACGTTGACGAGCCGGGCGGTGAAATGTGGGTCGATGCGGAGAAGATCGAACGGGTCGTCGTCAACCTCCTCGCCAATGCTCTCAAGTTCACCAGTCCCGGGGGTAGGGTCTGCGTCTGGTCCCGCGAGCAGCCGGATGAGCTGTTGCTTGGGGTTCGCGACAATGGCCCGGGGATCGCGGCCGAGGCCCGGCGCTGGGTGTTCGAGCGGTTTCGGCAGGCGGACGGGTCCGTGACTCGGCGCTATGGCGGCACCGGGATCGGGCTCGCGCTGGCGAAGGAGCTGGTCGAGCTGCACGGCGGGTGTATCACGGTCACCAGCGAGGTCGGGATCGGCAGCGAGTTCGTCGTGCGGCTGAGGCGGGGACGGCACCATCTCGCTGGGGACGCGCTGGATCGGCGGCAGCGTCCGAGTTCTCCCCCGGCCGCGCGTCGCAGCGACGACAGAGAGCCGCGAGAGTGGACCCGCCAGCTGCTCGAGCGGAAGGACTATCGTTTCCTCGACATCGAGCAGGCGACGGAGCGGCGGGTCGCCCCGCGCGGAGAGGCGTCGAGGGCTACCAAGGTCGTGGTGATCGAGGACAACGTGGAGATCCTGCGCTTCCTGTCCTTGCAGCTGCGGGACCGGCACTCGGTGTACCTCGCGCCAGACGGGACCCGAGGGCTTGACCTCGTGCGGCGGGAGCTGCCGGACGTGATCATCACGGACTACATGATGCCTGGCATGGATGGGGTGGCGCTCGTCGAGGCGCTCCGCGGCGACGCCGCGACGAGCGGGATTCCGATCATCATGCTCACGGCGCGCAACGACGTTGCGGATCGGCTGCTCGTGCGACGAGCGGGCGCCGATGTCTACCTCACCAAGCCCTTCAGCCCCCAGGAGGTCCGGGCAGCGGTCGAGCAGCTGCTGGAGCGGCGAGGACAGCAGGTCAGCGTGGTGGCAAAGGAGCAGGTGCGGAGTCTGGAGGTGATCAGCGCCGGCCTCGCCCACGAGATCAACAACCCGCTCTCCTACATCGCGAATGCGGTGCAGGTGCTGGGCGAGAGGATAGCGACGATCCACGACGCGGCCGCGCAGGGAATGCCCTTGTCCGCGATCCAAGAGATCATCGTGGGGTCGCAGGCCAAATCGGAGCGCATGCTCGCGGTGGCCCTGAGGGGCGTCGAACGCATTCGGAGCGTCGTCGACCTGGTCCGCCACTTCGCGCAGGCCGGCTACCCCAGGGAACCCGTGCTGGTGAAGCTCGACGAAGTGGTAGAGGAAGTCGCCTCCCTCGTGATTTCGCCGCCGGATCGCGAGATCCAGACCGATTGCGATCTCGGGGCGCCGGGCGTCAGCGTGCGGTGCTTGCCTGGCGAACTGACCCAAGTAGTCCGAAACCTTTGGCAGAACGCCCTCGAGGCCGCCAGGGATGGGGGGCGGGTGTGGGTCCGCACTCGCGTGGAAGGGCTCCTGGTGTCGCTCGAAGTGGGTGACGACGGGCCTGGGATCCCACCGGAGGTGCTGCCGCGGATCTTCACCCCATTCTTCACGACCAAGGCCCCAGGCAGGGGCATGGGGCTCGGGCTCAGCATCGCCCACCAGCTCATCACCCGGTTCGACGGCACCGTTACCGTCGACAGCCAACCAGGGGAGGGTGCGGTCTTTCGGGTGCGTCTTCCCGTCGCGGCGCCCTCCTCGAGCCAAGCGCCGCCCAGCTGAGCTCCTCTCGCGAGTTTTTCGGCGCGAGGTGAGGTAGTCCTCGCGCCAATCTTGGCTCAGCCCCTTGGGCCCCGGCTTCTGGACGGTCCAGCCGGCGGGGCGCGGCCATTCCGCATCACTGACGCGAGCGGGCGGACGAAGCCGAGGGCGGTTGGGTGACCACCATCACCATCGGCGGGATCGCCGTGCACCTTGCTGCGACGGCCATGGTCACGGAGGCCAGCACGGTCGCTCGGGTCCACCTCTACTGGCTCGGGTGGCGGGCACCCGTCTCCTTCCCGCGACCATCAGCGGTCAGAGCGGCGGGGCGACCTACCTGTCGCAAGCTGCCTCGCGCCTTGCCTGGCAGCTCACCGCCCACCGCTGATGGCCTACTGGGTCCCGGCGGCGACGGTCTTGGAGGAGGAGTCGGCGGCCGCTGTGCCGGGGGGCTGTCTATCAGGATGGGATTGATCGAGTGGCATCACACCAAATCCGGTGCACAAATGAGAGGATAGCGGATTCGCGAATGCGAAGACCGACCGACCCCGGCGTGCCAGGGTTCCGTTACGGCAGGCGTGAGGGAGACCCGATCCCCACCATGGGTAGTGTCGGGACAGCCATCGCCACGGAGCGCAAAATGAGAAAGCTCTCGATTCCTTTCACGTTTCTTCTTCTGACTGCCTGCTCCGAAATGGACGGTGACGTAGGCCCAGGTCTGCTGGGTGGCATGGCCTCTGGCGGGACCTGGACCGGAGGAGTCGGCATGGGTGGGACGCTGCCCACGGGTGGCATGGGCGTGGGAACGGGCGGTTTCCAGACCGGCGGGATGTGGTCGGGTGGCTACGGCCCCACCGGCGGCACGCTGACCGGTGGTGGTCCCACTGGCGGCACTGGGGGTGGGGGGGTTACCACGGGTGGCACGGGTGGTCTGCCTCCGACTGGAGGTCTCGGCACGGGTGGGACCGGGGGGAGCGGCGCCATGGTCACTGGCGGCACGGGTGGGATCGGCGGCATACCCACGGGCGGGTTCTCGACTGGTGGAACCACGGGCGGCTTCGGGCCCGCCGGAGGTCACAGCACCGGCGGGATGCCCACGGGTGGGTTCGGGCCGACGGGCGGGCTCGCCGGAACGGGCGGCGGTGAGCCCACGGGTGGGACGACGGGCGGCGGCGGCTCGAATACCGGCGGAGCCGGTGCGGGCGTGGTGTACGAGTGCGATCTGCCGGCAGCAGGGGATGGTGGAAAGCCGAGGCCCTCTGGATCCGCGGCGAACCTCAAGGTGCTCGACTGGGCGGGCTTCAGTAGCGCGGTCTCGTACAGCTTCGACGACTCCAATTCCTCGCAGATCAGCCATTACGACCAGATGAACGCCCTGGGCGGGCGCTACACGTTCTACCTTCAGACCGGGAAGCAGGAATCGACCAATGCGGTCTGGGCGAAGGCCCTCGAAGACGGTCACGAGCTCGGCAACCACACCCAGAACCACACCTGCGGTACTTCGGATGTGGACTCGGCTCAGAGCTTCATCCAGGAGCATTTCGGGGTGCAGGCCTACACCATGGCTGCTCCCAACGGTGACAGCGCTTGTCAGAGCAGCGCATCCAAGTTTCTCATGATCCGGAGCGTCTCCGGCGGCGACATCAGCCCCAAAGACAACACGAATCCCTCCTGGATACCTTCCTACATCCCCGGTTCGCTCGGCACCACGCCAGGGAAGTGGAAGGTCTACTGTATCCACGGCTTCACCGGCGGCTCTGACGGAGCCTACCAGCCCATTGGCTTCGAGTCGTTCACCTCCGCGGTGCAGCAGGCCCTCTCTGGCGGTTCGTGGGTCGATAGCGTCGTCAACGTGGGCGCCTATTGGATCGCGCAGAAGGCGTTCTCGGAGTCCGGCAGCAACACGTGGACCTGGGATCTTCCCAACAACTTCCCCCCCAACAAGTGCCTCCGTGTCACGGTCGATGGGGGTACGCTGTCTCAGGAGGATGGACCCATCGCATGGGACGGCCACGGGTACTACGAGATCTCCCTGGACGCCGGGAATCTCACCTGGGCACCCTGATCGACTTGGTCTGAAGATCCGCGCGTCACGCGCGGATTCTCGGCAGTGCGGTAGACCGGCGCCGGAGGCGCCCGCCGCTCATCCAGCGGCGATGCGGGGGACTGCTCGCCGTTCCCGCCAAGATGAGACCTGACGCGGGCACGATCCGCCGCTGTGCTTGGGTTGCGGGCCTGTCCCGCGCTTCGCGCACGGGATCGAGCCTGCCAAGCTGGCGCTTCGGGACACCGGCCGCCAACGCCTGGTGAGGGGTGCCTTCTGTCCGCCGAGGCTCGTTGACCGTCGGGGGGTGACCGAACCGCGTGCCCGGCGGTCAAGATGGGGCCGAGGTACCGCTCCCCGGAGCTGGGAGTGCAGGGTCCGGCTGGCACTCCCCTGGCACGCTTGTCGGCCACGGCAGCAGGTTGGCGCAGTCTGGCACAGCCGTTGTGGGTGCCGCTGGGGCGTGGAGAGGGGATTTGCAGCGCAGCAGGGGATTTGGGGGGAAAAGGAGGAATTGGCTCGCTCCTTGCGAAGGAAAGACCGACCCATGGTCTCAGAAACCAGATCCCCCTGCTCCGCATCGCCACGAAGGGTGCCGGTCTGGGTCGGCCTCTCGCTCGTTCCGAGGGTCGGCCTCCCGGGGCCGAGGGAGGGAACCCGGTGAGGCTCGACTGGACGGGCCATCTCGAGGGATGGATCGCGCTTCGCCTCGGGGGGGGGCCGGTCACGCAGGCCGCTGCGCTAGGCCTTCTCCACGCTTTGGTCGACGCGTCGACGGTCAGCGCCGTGCTCCGCACGACGCGAGTCGTCGACATGTCGCGGGGGAGTGCCTTCTGGCTGGTGGTCGCTTATAACCTCATCGCGTTCGGGCTGCAGCCAGCCGTCGGTTGGATCAGCGACCGCCTCCGATTGCCTCGGCCCATGTTGCTGCTCGGGCTGCTCCTGCCCCTGGTGGCGCTCGGGACTCACGCCGTCGACCCGTACGTGACCCTGGCGTGCGCCGGGCTCGGCAACGCCATGTTTCACGTGGGTGCCGGCGTGCTGGTGCTCGCCTTCGGGGTGGAGAAGACGGCACCGGCAGGCGTATTCGTGGGGCCTGGGGCCCTCGGGTTGGGCTTTGGCGTCTGGTACGGCCGTACGCCAACGGCCGGACCGCTGTGGCCACTCGCGGTCCTCCTCGGGCTCGCGTTCGCCCTGTCCTTGCCGTGGCCTTGGGCCAGGGCGAGCGAGACGTCGATCCCCGTGGGGCAGACCGCCACGACGCGTGCGCAGGCCGTCTCCGGGTCGCCGCAGTACGCATTTGTCTTCGCCGTGGTGGGGCTTCTCCTCTTGTCGATAGCGGTGCGGTCCCTGGTGGGAGGAGCGGCGGCTCGCGGCTGTCCCCGGTCCGTCCTCCTGCTCCTCGGCGTTCCGACCGCAGCCTGCCTGGGCAAGTGTCTCGGTGGATTCCTCGCCGATCGCATCGGGTGGCTGGAGTCCACCTCGGCGGCGCTGCTGGTGTCGGGGATGCTCATCGTCTGGGGTGTCGAGCCGACGCCCCTGCTGCTCCTGGGGTTGCTGGTCTTCCAGACGACGATGCCGGTGACCCTCATCGCGGTGGCCCGCGCGCTTCCCCGAAGGCCTGGTGTGGCGTTCGGTCTCCCCTGCCTCGCGCTGGTTCTGGGGAGTCTGCCGTGGACGTTCCCGGCGGGAGAGGTGTTCCTACACCGACCTCTGCTGCTGGGGTGGGTGGCGTTGGCACTCGCCTCCGTACTTAGCGGCCTATGGCTTCTCGGGCTTCGCCCGAGATACGTTCCGTATTCAACGGACAGGAGAGGAGCAGCCCTATGAAGCACCCGAGGATCGGCATGGTCACCATCACGCTCATCATGCTGGGAGGCAGCGGCAGCGCCCGCGCCGACCTGGCTCCACCCGAGGACTTCGTCGAGACCTGCACGGTGGAACAGCAGCAGGCGGCGGGAGAGACCTGCGTGTCTTGCTCGGTCACCTACGAGGATTTTACGGTGTGCGCCAACCTCTACGAGCCGGAGGGGTACGCGAAGCGATGCAAGACCTGGGGCGCCTCCGTCTTCGAAGAGGTCTACTGCAAGGCCAATCAGAACCCGGGGACCGGCGGGTCTCCGGGCACCGGTGGCCAGGGCACCGGTGGCACGATCTCGACGTCGGCGCCCGTCTCCTCCACCGACGAAGGGTGCTCCGTTGCCTTCGATCGAACGGGCACTTCGGGGCTACTGCTGGCGCTGACCGCCATGGGCCTTCTGTTCCGCCGCCGGCGATGAGCCCGCGGTCGTGACCAGCCTAGACGTGCGCTCGCAGAGTCACTCGTGCATAGCTCCCCGTACTGGAGCCTTTGGCTCCTGGGTTTCGCGATGACCCTCCTGTTCGAGGCGCCGTTCGCGTTGTGGTTCCTGCGTCCCAGCGAACCGAGCCTCTTCCGCCGGATCGTACTCCTCATCGTCGCCAACCTCGTCACGCATCCCCTGGTGTGGTTCTTCTTCCCGGAACTGCCACTCCGCCGCCTGGTCTCTCTCCTTCTGTCAGAGGGCTGGGCCTTCGGTGCCGAGGCGTTCGTGTATGCGACGCTGGTGACCGCCAAGGAGCAGGACTCCCGCGCGTTGGTGACGCGCGCGGTGGTCACGAGCGTGGTCGCCAACGGCACCTCCTGGGGCCTGGGAGCCCTGCTGTTCTGGCGGTGAGCGTCTGCCGCGTCGGTCAGAACCTCGTCCCGCCATCGAAGGCTGCGGTTTGCTTGCCCGCGGTCGTTGCCGCTCGGCGGCAGTCTGCCGAGGGCGAAAGCGCGAGGTCAGAAAAATCCGTCGTCGCGGTCCGGGGCGCGAACAACGGTTTCTCTCTGCCGGCGACCTCGTGTCAGTATTGCTTCATGTTCCGCTTCGACTCTGGCTTCGTTTCCCTCCTCGCTCTGCTCGCTGTTGCCGCTTGCTCCTCGGATGGGTCGGACCAAGACATGGCGCCGCCGTGCCCCGCTGGCAGCGAGCCCTGTGGTGGGATCTGTCAGGACGTGACGACCAACGTCCAGCACTGTGGCGCGTGCGGCTTTGCCTGTCCGTCCACGGCGAATTGCGTGGCCGGGCAGTGCCACTGTGGCGCAGGGTACTCGCTCTGCTCCGCCGGTTGTGTGGACCTTTCGGGGGACACCAGCAATTGCGGCGTCTGCGAGCGAGCCTGCGGGGCGGGCGAATCCTGCCTGTCGGGTCAATGTGTCGGTGGTGGCAGCGGCGGGGGGAGCACCGGTGGTGCCGCCACGGGTGGAGAGGCCACCGGCGGCGCGGGTACTGGTGGCGTCGGCGCGGCAACCACGGGTGGGGTCTCGTCGGGCGGTACTGGCGGCGG
>JAFGBI010000182.1 GCA_016933275.1 Polyangiaceae bacterium
ACGCGTTTCCAGCGCTGCCTCTGGAGAGGTCTGCTGCCGGTTCGGTGCTCTAGGTTGTTGATTTGACGCAGCAATCAACCTGATTGCGGCTCCAGGCGGCCCGACCTCGGCCAACTCTGGTGGGAGCTCTCTCGGGGCCTTCGTTGCGGTCAGCCACCAGCTTCTCCGTGCTTTGCCTGGCCGCTGCCCGCAGAAGGCCCTTGAACGGTTCGGCTTCGCCGGGGTGGGTAGGATGTCCGGCGTCAGCGATCTCCCGACCCGCAGCCGCTCCGCGGAGGGCGTGCTCCCCGCTACTCTGGTTCGCCTTCCGGCTCGGCTTCGGCCGCGGGCTCGACCGCGAGCGACGGCTCTGCTTCGGGAGCGTGGTCCGCTTCGAAGTTGGCCTCGAGCACGGGGTCGTGGTGGAGCGACGGTTCGAGGTCGGCTTCGGGGGGCGCGTCGGTCTCGGGGCCCGCCTCGGCCTCGGCAGGCGCTTCAGGTTCGGGAGGCGCCTCGGTCTCGGGCGCAGCACCGATCTCGGGGGGCACCTTGGCCTTGCTCGAGGCCTTGGCCTTCTTGTTGTCTTTGGCGTCGAAGCAGGGGCGGAACCGCAGGATCTGCACCGAGGGGTCCCGGCTCTTCTGGTAGACGACCTTCGATTTGCACTTCGCGCTCAGCCGGTAGAGGCATTGATCCGTCACCGGGTCGAGATTGAGGGCCAGCCAGGCGGCCCCCGCGCGCGGCGCTGTCAGCACCTGCTCGAGGGCGGCGCAGGAGTTGAGCTCCTTGGTCTTGCTCATGTATGGGGCGAGGGCCCCGCTCCCGCTGCTTCGTTTGAATTTCAGACTGTAATCGGGCTGGATCCCCGTGTAGAAGTAGTAGTACTGGTATCGGTTCGAGATGACGATATCGCCCGGGCGAGCCCGCTTCTGGGTACGACGAGCGGGAGACGCATAATTCGGGTATCGCTCCAGCGCGGGAGTCGGCGCGAAGAAGCGGTTCGGGTATGGATCTCCGTAGGTGCGGAACGGGATCGTGAACGACCCGGCCATCGAGAAGAAGGCTGCCGTCACGACCATCGCTCCGCCCATCGCGGCGTCGTGGCGGCGGGCGAGGAGGCCGTCGACGACGTACTGCCAGAAGACCGTCGTGGCGACGATCATGAGCGGAAGGATCGGGAAGAGATAGCGGGGCGTCGATCCTTGGAGGTGGACGAAGGAGACGATGCCCACGCTCCCGAGGGTAAGGAGCAGCAGGAGGGCGAGGTGCCTCCTGGAGCGACGGCTCAGCTCCTTCAGCAGCGTGATCCCGAGGAGGCCGAGGCTGGAGAGCGCAACGAAGTTGAGCTCGGTCGCGAAGAACCTCAGGTAAAAGCCAGAGAAGCTCACGAACTGCTGCCACGATGGACCGCGGTGGTCGCCGGTGGTCCCGGTGAATGCTCCGACTGCCTTTCGCAGCGAGGCCGCGAGCGACTCGGGCAGGAACCGGCCGACCACGAGCAAGGTGGTGGCGGTCAGGACGAGAGCCAGCCCTAGCCCTGCCCAGGACATCAGCAGCGGGCGCCGGAGCCGGGGCTGGTTCTCCACGGCGGCCAGGCTGGCCATCAGAGCCAGGACCAACCCGAACCAGATGCTGAACGGGTACAGGGTCGTGGCCGCCGCGAGGCAGAGCAGTGAACCGATCAGGTGGTGACGTTTCGCGCTGGACTCGTGTTCGAGGAACAGGGTGACCGACAGCGTGAGGAACAGGCCGGTGAGCGCGTAATAGCGCCCCCAGCGGGCGAACTCGACGACCCAGGGGTGGAAGAGCCAGGCGAACGTGGCCAGGGTGGCCATGCGACGACCGCTGAGACGGCCAACCAGCGCGAAGATCGCCACGCCCGTCGCCAACACCGAGATCGCGCTCACCGAACGGACACCCGCCTCGACGGACGGGGCGACGATGCTGAACGCGGCGCCGAGGTACGAAAACAAGAGCCCCTTGAGGTATAGGTCGCCGTTGGGGAGGATCGGTCTGCCCGTGTGGAGGATCGCGTCCGCGATGATGCCGTGGTAGATTTCGTCCGTCACGAAGGCCAGCGCGTTGAGGCGATAGAAGTAGAGGCCGCCAGCCAGGAGGAGCAGCACCAGGACGTGGGAGCGGGCGTCACGAACTATGGTGCGCAGGTCGCGCGAGCCCCGAACGAGCGCCCACCGCCTCGCCACGCGGCCGCGCCAGCCCATCTCGCTTGCGAGATCGCCTCCACTCATCGGAGCCAGCCCTTCTCTGGCGCGGCTCGTGGTTCCAGCACCCCTCGGGGGCGAAGGCGGCGGGTCACCGGCCAATCCCCGAGCGGCGGGGCTCGGGCTTCGAAGCCCGATGGGTGAACCTGCGCCGGGGGTTGGGGGACGCTCCTGAGAAGCCAGAATGATCCGGGGTGCGGGTCATTGGGGGCAGGCACATTATCACGTTAGTCCCTTGACGGTGTGGTCTTGACCGGATCTGGCAGAAAATTTTCGATGTTCTCGTGGCCATCGGCAATCAGGCGTCAGCGATCAGGGTCTCCACGTTCTACCTGACCGCTGACCGCTGATGGCCTGGCCTGTTTGGTTCCGGCTCTGCCGGGTTAGGTCCCCTCACCAATCCTCGCGGTCTTGCCTTGATGCTCGGGGACCGCCGATGCATGGTGCCGCCATGAACGCCGGGTGCCGGGTCGGAGCGCAGGCCACTCCCCTGCTGCTGTTCGCTTGCACGGCGTCGCTCGGTGGGGCCCAGGCGACGGGCGCTCAAGACGCGGGCTCGAACGCCTACCGCGTCGAGTGCCAGGTCATCGACGATTGCCACGAGAAGGCCGCTGAAGTCTGCGGGCAGTACATGGTCATCGAACAGGTGGCCTCGGCCCCTTCCACCGACTGGGGCACCTCCGGCGGTACCGCGGCGCCGGGCAGCACCGGTGAAGCCATGGACCCGATCGGTCGGTCCGGAGGCCTTGCCCTGCTCGTTCGATGCGGTCATCCGGACCTGAGTCGGGGGTTCCACCAGCAGTTCGCGCCGGGTGCCCGCTGGCCGAGCGTGACCCCCTGACGGCGATCCTCCACGCCCATGAGACTGGGGGGATCGGGTCCCTCTGCCGGCCTGGCGCGGGCGGGGTCGGTGTGTACACTTGCGCCTCCGATGCGCACGCTCGTGGTGGTTCCGGCTCGCGGGGACTCGAAGGGGATCCCGCGGAAGAACCTGCGGCCGCTTGGCGGCAAGCCCCTCATCGCGCACGTCCTCGAGACGGCGCGGCGAGCCCATCGGGTGGACGCGGTCTGGGTCACCACGGACAGCGCAGAGATCGCCACCACGGCGGAGCGCTTCGGGGCGAGGGTGGTCTTGCGGGATCCCGCGCTCGCGCTGGACCACGTCACGCTCGATCCGGTGATCGCGGACGCGGTCGAGCGCATCGAGGGCCTGGAAGGGGTCTACGACCTGGTGTTGACCGTCCAGCCGACGAGTCCGCTCGTCCTGGTGGCCACCATCGATCGGATCGTGGAGCGTATGGCGACCGAACCGGAGATCGACAGCATCCTCACGGCACGCGACGATACGCACCTCGCCTGGCGTGAGCGTGACGGGAGGATCGAGCCGGACTACGCCGCACGCGTCAACCGCCAGGCGCTCCCCAAGCGCTTCGCCGAGACCGGGGGCGTGATGGCGACTCGCCGGCGGCACGTGACCCCGCAGGGCCGGTTCGGAGCGTGCGTGAGCCTCGAGGTCGTATCGGCGCTCGAGGGGCTGGACATCGACACGACCGAAGACTGGCTGTTCGCGGAGGCCGCGCTCGCCCGTCGCCGGCTCGCCTTCGTCGTGATCGGGAACCGCCAGCAGGGACTGGGCCACGTGACGCGGGTGCTCACGCTGATGCAGCTGATCACCGGCCACCCGGTGCGCGCGTTCTGCACGCCCGACCAGGATCTGGCCATCGATCGCTTTCGTGGCGCGTTCTTTCCCATCGAGGTGGTGCCGCGGGCCGGGCTGATCGACGCGATCGAGCGCTTCGGAGCCGAGGTCGTGGTGCACGACGAGCTCGATACTCGTGAGGAGGACCTCGGCGAGGAGCGTCGGCGCGGGCTCCGCGTGGTGTGTTTCGAGGACGTGGGGGCCGGGCTGACCCACGCCGATCTCCTGTTCAACGAGCTCTATCCCGAGGAGGAGACCGACCCCGACCGCCACCACTTCTACGGCCCCGACGTCTACGTGCTGCGTGACGAATTCCTCACCGTTCAGCGTCGTGCGCCGCGCGAGGTGGTGGAAACCGTGCTGGTCACCTTCGGCGGCACCGATCCGTCGCGGTTGACGCTGGCCGTCCTCGATGCCATCGCGCCCGTGCGGCCGCCGCGCCTGATCGTGGTGGCCGGTCGCGGCGTCGAGTGGACCGACGAGCTTGCTCGGGCGTGCGACGCGGTGCAGAGCGCGGGCGCCGAGGTCACGCTGCTCCGCGACGTTTCACTGATGAGCGAGGTGATGGCCCAGGCCGACCTCGCGTTCAGCTCCGCGGGACGCACCGTCTACGAGCTCGCTCACATGTGCGTCCCCACCATCGTCCTTGCGCAGAACGAGAAGGAGCTCAAGCACCGCTTCGCGGGTCCTCGCTCGGGGTGCCTCAACCTCGGGCTCGGCACCCGAGCGTCGCCCGAGGCGATTCGCGGCGCCTACATCGCCCTCGCCCGTTCGGCGCCGCTTCGCGAGTCTCTGCGCGAGCGCATGCTCGCCCTGAACCTGACCCGCGGGCGGGATTTCGTCGTCCGCCAGCTCTTGGAGCTCGTCTAGCATGTTGCCGCTCACCCCGCTGGACTCCCCGTTTCGCTCCCCCCGTTCGGGTCCCTACGTCATCGCCGAGATCGGCGTGAACCACGAGGGACGGCTGGACCTTGCCCGGCGCCTCATCGACGAGGCGGTCGAGGGAGGGGCGGACTGCGTGAAGTTCCAGACCTACAAGGCGCACACGCTGGCGGCCCGGCAATCCCCATCGTACTGGGATCTCCAGGCCGAGCCGACCACCTCCCAGTACGAGCTCTTCAAGAAGTACGACGGATTCGAGCCGGCGGACTACGCTGCGCTCGCCGAGCATGCGCGAGTTCGGGGGGTGACGTTCTGTTCCACGCCGTTCGATCTGCCGAGCGTCGAATGGCTGGCGCCGCTCGTGCCCTTCTTCAAGATCGCCTCCGCAGACCTTACGAATCTCCCGCTTCTGCGGGCCTGCGCCGCCCAGCGCAAGCCCATCGTGCTGAGCGTGGGCGCCTCCTACCTCTCCGAGGTGGAGGAGGCGGTACGCGTGCTCGCCGAGCGGGTTCCGGCGGCTGACATCGTGCTCCTCCACTGCGTCCTCGAGTACCCGACTCCCTACGAGCACGCGAATCTCTCCGTCATCGAGCACCTGGTCCGCGTGTTCCCCGATCACGCGATCGGCTATTCGGACCACACCCGCCCCGATCCGGCGATGGCCGTCCTGCTCCGGGCGTGGATGCTGGGGGCGGTGGTGCTCGAGAAGCATTTCACGCACGACAAGACCCTGCCCGGCAACGACCACTACCACGCGATGGACCGCGACGATCTGCGGCGATTTCGCGAGAGCGCGGCGCTCCTGCTTGCCGCCGAGGGGTCCGGTCGCAAGACGGTGCTGCCCAGCGAAGCGACCGCGCGTCAGAACGCTCGTCGCTCGCTGGTCGCGGTGCGGAGCCTCCCGGTCGGGCACCAGCTGACGGCCGCAGATCTCATCCCCAAGCGCCCTGCGTTCGGCCTCCCTACCTCGGCGCTCGAGTGGGTGCTGGGGCGCCCGCTCCGGTTGCCGTTGGAGGAGGACGGGTTCTTGACGCTCGATCACCTCACCGGGACGCGAGACTAGTCGATCTACCGTGAGCATCACCAAGAAGCTCCTCGGCCACGGGGCGATCTACGGCGTCGCCCGGGTGGCGACCATGGGGGCGCCGTACCTCCTCCTTCCTCTTTTCGCCCGGTATCTTGGCGACACGGGGCTCGGCAAGATCGAGCTGCTCGGGACGGCGTCGCTGTTCATCGCGACCATGCTGCTCCAAGGGCAGAACGCCGCGTGGGTGCGGTTGCGGTTCGAGTACCCCGAGCGGGCGGCGCTCGCGGCGTTCGACGCCACCCTCACGTACTACCTCCTCGCGAGCAACCTCGTGTTGGTGGGGCTGCTCACGCTGGCTGGGCCCTGGTTGGCGCCCTGGATCACGCCCGGCATCGACTTCTTCCCTCTGGGCTTTTTGGCCGTGCTGGCGGCGGCCACGACATCGTTTCACACCTTGGTCGAGCGCAAGCTCCAGGCCGAGCGGCGACCGGTCGCCTTCGCGGTGTTCTCGCTGGTGAAGGTTTGTCTGTCGGTCGGTGTGGTCGCGGCGTTCGTCGCCGGTCTCGAGCGAGGTGTCCTCGGCAAGTTCGAGGCCGATGTCCTCTGGGGCGTCGCGCTGGCCATCACCGCGTTCGTGGTCATCCGGCCGGGATCGCCTCGGCGCGCCTCGGGCGCCATCCTGCGCTCGACCCTCACCTACGGATTGCCGCTCGTTCCCCACGCGCTCACGCACCTCGCGGGTGGCATGTTCACACGCCTGCTCTTGAACGGGATGCTCGGCGTCGGCGCGGTCGGCGTCTATTCGATGGGGCTCCGGCTGGCGATGGTCGCCAACGTGGTGGCGACGGCACTGAATCAGGCCTTCGGTCCGCTCTTCATTCTGGCCCTCAAGGAGGCGGAGACCGCAGCGCCCGAGCAAGCTCATCGCATCCGCGCCGATCTGGGCCGCAGCAGCCTGGTGTCGATCGTACTGGTATCGAGCGCGGCGCTCACCATTTCAGCCTGGGGACGAGAGCTCATCGCCGTCATCGCGACCCCGAAATTCGAAGAGTCCTGGCGGGTGCTGGCGATCATCAACGCCTCATCGATCGCCTACGCCGTCTACCTCCCGTTCTCGCAGTCCGTGATGCAGTCGCACCGGGGAACGCGGGTGTTGCCGTTCGCCACCTTGGCCTCCGTCGTCACCGTGGTCCTGGCGACGCTGCTCCTCGTGCCTCCGTTCGGAATCGTGGGCGCCGCCTGGGCCACCCTGGCGGGAGCCGTGGTGCTGGCCGCGATGGGGTACTGGCTGGGGCAACACCAAGTCAGGATCCCACTCCAGCGCGGGCGCTGGTGGGCGGTGCTCGTCACCGCGATCGTCGCGCTGGCCTCCCTCGCCGCTGTGGACGCCTCGGAGCTGCCGGGGGTCGAGCGGTTGGCGATCAAGACTGTGCTCCTCGGCGGCGCGGTGGGGATCCTGGTCGCCGCCGGGGGTGGCCTCCGGGTGGTTCGACGGTTCCTGAAGTCCAAGCCCAAGCGCTCCGTCAAGCCCGCCGCCTTCGTGGACGGCGAGTGAGCCGATCCCTCTTGGCCACCACGCCCAGAATTCCGGGCCCGCCCGAGAGTCCGTTTCGGACCACCGGTTCCGGGGCTGGGGCCGGATCCCCAGGCTGGAGCGCTAGCCCTCGGTGGGCAGGAGAAGGACCTGCTCGTAGACGCGAATCCAGAGCCTCAGCCACCCCGTCGCGGTGACCTCCGGACCGAAGCGGCTGTTGGTCGCGATCACGCTCTCGAACAGCCCGTGGAAATAGCGCGCCAGGTCTCCGGCGCGGGTGGGCATGGCAGAGAGGGCCTGCTCCAGCAGGGTCTCGAATCGCCGGTGCAGCGCCGAGTGAGGGCTCAACAGGCGGCCGACCATGGCGGTGGAGTACAGGAAATCGAGCAGCGGCGACGCGAAATGGCTGTTCTCCCAGTCGATGATCTTCAAGTCATTCGACTCCGTGGGGACGAGGATATTGTCCAGATGGAGATCGCCGTGGATCCGCACCGGGGCCGCCACGTCGAAGGTCAGCCGGGGGATCTCCGAACGCAGGCGGCGGATCGGCGCCAACATGCACGCTGCGTTGGCGAGGCGTCGCTGGGTTCGAGGGGTGCCGCGCGGACCGCTCAGCGCGAGCCGCTTCAGGAGGACGAACAGCGCGAGGTAGGTGTCACGAGAGAAGTAGAACCGTTCATAGCCGTAGGCCTCGTCGAAGAGCGCGAAGAAGTGGTCGAGGACGCGCGTCGTTCGCGCCGGGTCGTGCGCCATCGTCGCGAGCAGGAACTGCCGCAGGTTGCTCGATGGAACGTGCTCGACCACCAGCAGCCGAGGGCGACACAGAACCGGCTGGGCGACGAAAGGAGCCCGAGCGAGGTCCTGATAGGCCTCCACCTCTCGTGCGAGGTCATCGTCGGACCCCGCCTCGGCGAGGGTCCGCCATTTGGCGACGTAGCGCCGGCGAGCCCCGTCCGTCACGAGGGCGGTGTACTGGCGCTTTCGCGGGTTGTGGTTGAGGATCTCTTCGACGACGAAGCCGTGTCGCTCGACCTCGGGGAATGAGGTGGTCACCCGCGGAGTCTCTCGCTGCGCTCGAGGTAGGCGCAGACCTCCTCGGGGGGACAGCCGCGCGGCACCGCGAGGACGAACCCGGTCACCTGCGCGAAGATCTCGCGGTAGAGCTGGCGCTGGGTCTCCGCCCAGTCGCCCACTGTTGGAGTACACATGCCGGGCACGCGATTTGCGTTCATGAGGTGCAGCACCTCGGTGAGGGACTTCAACTCGCGGAGCGTCACGTTCAGGCATCGCTCCGCGAGCTCGTCCGCTCCCACGCGAGTCGCCTCGAGGTCGGCGAAGCTCCCCCTGATCAGATAGACGACGCGGGAGAGCTGGGCCGTCTGCGCGATGCGCTCCGGGCCCAACACCTCGCGGGGAGCTGCCTTCACCCGGGGGTTCGCGCGGAGCAGGCTCAGTCCGTACCAGTAGGGCTTCTCGCCGAGGGGGAGGCGGTCAAGGACGTAGTCGCGCAGGAGATGCTGGCGAGTGTCCGATCGGTAGATCGAGACGAACTTCGGGTTGAAATGCGCCTCGATTCGATCGGTGATGATCCCGAAATCCTCCGAGAGGTACCGATAGGTGGGGTGCTCTTGCAGCATGCGGAAGAGACAGCTGGTCTTCCCGCAGCCTCCGGTACCCGTTATCGCGGTCGCCGTGCCGTCATCGGTGTAGATGCCGGCGTGGAGGAAGGTCCCGCCGCGCTTCAACAGGGCGAGCTGGAACGCAAGCCAGAAGAACTGGTAGGTCATCACCGTGGACTTGTAGCCGACGGCGGTCTTGGGAACGGCCCTGAACTGGCGTCGCTGTCGGATCAAGAAGAGCTCCAGCGTCCGTGACCGATCGAACGCCCCTCGGAACAGGCATTTGAAGTACCGATCGTACCCGACGAAGAAGGCATCGTCGCCGAAGTGCATCCGGCCCTTGGCGGAGAACACCCGCGGCTCGTAGTCGGGGAGGTCCGTCTCGCGCTCCAGCAGCGTCACCCGCAGATCGGGCCGTGGATCGGCCACCTCGACCGTCTCCCCGCCGAGCTCTCGCGAGACGAGCTCTGAAATGGGGTCATCGACGCGAACGTGCACCAGGAGCGGCCCGACGCGGGCTTCGTGCTCGGCTGGCGGCCGCCGCGCGCTCGAGTAGGGTCCCATCGGGCGAGAACGATGCTATCGCTCGCCCGGGAGCCGCGCAAGCGCAGCGGCGGCGAGAGACGGGGCGAGGCGCGGGCGGTCGATGCCGATCAGGTCGTCGGTCGGTGCCAGTCGTCGCCCGATCGCCGTTGGCTCGGCACGTCGCTGGTGGTTCGGTTGGTCCAGGCGCGCACGTGATACGGCGGAAGGCCTTGCGCCTCGTGGTAGGTGCGGCCGAGGACCTCTGCGACCAGGCCGAGCGAGAGCAGCTGGACGCCGACGAGGACCAGCAGAACTCCCAGCAACAGGAGCGGTCGATTGGCGAGCTCCTCGGCATGTACGAGCTTCAGGTAGGCGAGATAGGCGCACAGTGCGAACCCCGCGAAGGACGACGCGAGCCCGGCCAGCCCGAACATCTGCATGGGCCGCACCAGGTAGGAGCGCAGGAACATGACGGTCATCAGGTCGAGGATGACCCGAAGGGTTCGCCCGATGCCGTAGTTTGACTTGCCGAAGCGACGGGGGTGGTGGGTCACGGGCATCTCGGCGATGCGGGCGCCGATCAGGGAGGCCATGACCGCGATGAAGCGATGCATCTCTCCGTAGAGACGGAGCTCCCGGGCGACGTCGGCGCGCACCGCCTTGAGCGTGCAGCCGTGGTCGTGGAGCCGGACCCCCGTGATGCGGCCGATGAGCCAGTTGGCGATGACCGATGGCAGCTTTCGGTTGACGAAGGTGTCCCGGCGGTTGGCTCGCCAGCCCGCGACCAGGTCGAAGCCCTCGTCCAGCTTGGCTAGGAGGCGCGGGATATCCTTCGGATCGTTCTGGAGGTCGCCGTCCAGAAACACGACCACCGTTCCGCGCGCGGCGCTGATCCCTGCCTGCATGGCGGCGGTCTGGCCGAAGTTGCGGCGGAAGACGCCGACCACCAGGCGCGGCTCGGTCGCCGCCAGGCGATTCAGCAGGGCGACCGTGCCGTCCCGGGAGCCGTCATCGACGCAGATGATCTCGTAGCTGTCGCCCACGGGATCCATGGCCGCCGAGATCGCCGCGACCAGTGCCTCGACGTTCGCTTCCTCGTTGTACACGGGCACTACGATGGAGACCTTCACCCGAGGCACGATGCGCGCCTCGCGCAGGGCGGCTCCCGGATCGACGGCGGGCTCGTCGAGCGACCGCTGACGCTCGCCAGACACCGAACCGGCGCCATCGGAGAGAGCGCTGGCTGGACTGCCTGACGGTGCGAGACGGCCATTCTCCATCGGGGGCGCGACGCTAGCACGAACCGATGACCGTTCAAGGTGCTCGCCCCTGTCCGGCAGCCTGTGAACGGGCGCGGATCCCCGGCGCGCCGGGGACGGGTGCGGTACATACGGATCCTGCCGGGGCGAGGCGGGACGCGCTCGACGAGGAACCGGGGCGGATCGGCTTCGCCCTGTTCAGAGCCGTTCGATCGTGCACCCGGTCGCGGGTCGCGGGTCGCGGGTCGCGGGTCGTGGGGCAATGGCAGTTCGCGCCGTCCGCGCAGGCGAGAAATGCTCCGCCCAAGTCAGCGTGTGCGGGGTGGTACCGGCCGTGGTCAGGGGCAGCCCTCGATGCGAGAGCCGCTGATCGATCGCGGCCTGTGCCCGAGATAGCGCGAGTCTTGCGGCATGCGTTCGGGGCGGGCGGTGTCCGTCCCCTTGGTCAGGTCGCTTCGGGCGCGACCCCCCGAGCAGGGTGCGCGGAGGGTGCGCAGCGCGCCCGGAGGATGGGCGCGCGGTTGCGCCGTCCGACCAGGATCAGAAGCAACGACCCGAGCAGGCCGACTCCCATCCCGGCGAAGCCGATCGGCAACGATGGCTCGCGGTAGCGCAGCACGATCTCGTGCTCGCCGGTCGGTGCCTCGAGCGCCATCACGAGGGCGTTGGCGCGACGGATCTCCGCGCTTCGTCCGTCCACGGCTGCCCGCCAGTTTCGATGGTAACCCTCGTTGATCACCACCCACGCCGGACGGGCGAGCGAGCAGGAGATGCGGAGGTCGTCGGTTGGTCGGGCAAGGAGTCGGCAGCTGCCGGGGTCGGTCGACGGCAGCTCTTGGGGGGCCGCCATGTCCCCTCCTTCCACCGCGACCAACCACCCCTTCGTCACCGCGGGGGCCCGGACCGCGGCGATCCCGGCCACCGCGTCCGGGACGGAGAAATGCGCGCGCGCCGGGTACACGAACGGGAGCGCGGTCCGGTTCTCATAGGCATCGGCCCAGCCCTCGGCGCCATCTGGCAACCGTTCGAGCGCGCTACTGGAGTCGAGCTCCGTCCCTGGTGGCACTACGAGGAAGCGGACGCCGTAGACGTCGAGCAGTTGGCGTTCCCAGTTGGAGCCGCGGACCAAGAGCTTCGTCTTCGCGTCCTCGCCCGCCGCGGTGTAGGCGAGCAGGTACTCGAGGCCGTGGATGAGGCCGATGTTCCGGAAGAGGCATTTCGTGCGCACCTCCGCCTGCGCGGTCCCGGGGAGGGCATCGAAGCGCGCGGTCCCGAGGTCCTTCGTCCCGACGTACTGCATCGTGTGGCGGACTCGCGGCACCTGCGGCGGGGGGGTTCGGGCGAGGAATTCTCGCGCCAGCGCTGGCGCCGCGTAGATGCTCGCGGGGGCCGTCTCGTAGGCGCCGAGGTTGTTCCAGGTGAGCTGGGCGGCGAGCGCGACCGCGGCGGCGTCGCCTGCCCAGCGACTCGACCGCACGACGACCAGCCCGAGGCCGAGCACCAAGAGGAGTCCGAGCTCGCTCCCCGCCGCCCGCCCCACCGTGGCGACGGCGGTTGCCAGCTCGACGTCCGGATGCAGTCGGTACAGGTGCCGTCCGATGGTTGGCGCCAGGAGGAGCACCACGGCCGGCGCGGTGCAGGCGACGACCAGCCCTGCCAGAAACCAGCGCTGACGGCGAGGCTCCACGCGCCAGGCGTCCACGCCGGCGGCGCCGATCAGGGGCAAGGTCGCGGCGAGCAGACCGAAGTACTTGGCGGGATACCGGAGCAGGGCCGCGCCGGGGACCAGGCGATGATAGATCGCGAAGACCGGCGAATGGCTCCCCAGCGCGAGGAGCAGGGTCACGACCGTGAGCGCGAGCAGGGCATGGACCCAGCGACGGTGACGCCGTCGCGGGCAGATGCCCCCCAGGATCGCGAACAGCGCGGCGAGCGAGCCGAAGTATGGGGTGGCCATCCAGGGCGTGATGACGATCCCCGTCCCCTCGTCCTGCATGAAGTACCCGATATAGGTCATTTGACGCAGCGGAGTCCCGAAGAGCCAGGGGATCCAGAGCTCGCCCAGGCGCAGCGGGTGGAGGGAGAAGCGCTGCGCCTCGCCGAGGTCGATCCCGGCGGCGCGCTGCGTCCGCGGAAGGTACTCGAGCGTCGGCAGGATCTGGGGCATCGCGAGGCAGGCAGCGATCCCGAGGCCTAGCAGCAGCAGGCCGGCGCCGCGGGCTCGGCCGCGCCAGCCCCCAGGTCGAGCGAGCACGAGCGCGATGACGAACCAGACCGTTAGCACCGCACCATGGGGCTCCCCCACCAGGGCCTGGCAGCCGAACGCGAGCCCCAGCTCCGCGGCGCGGGCCAGCGTCCCCTCGCGCAGCGTCCGCAGGGCGAGGAGCGCCACCAGCGGGAGCCACGCGAGGCTCAGCATGTAGTAGGTGTCCCAGGTGAGGCTCACCATGTATCCCCCCAGCGCGAAACCGAGCGCGCCGAAGGAGGCCGCCGCGCTGCCGAGGCGGAGCGCCCGCGCGAGCCCCCAAGCGGCCGTCACCGCCAACACGAAGTGCATGACGATGAACAAACCCACGCAGTATGGTGCTGGCAAGAACAGGAGCAGGTTTGGCGGGTAGAGGACGCCCTGGTCGAGGCTGGCGAGGAACGGCATCCCGAGATCGAGCTCGGGGAGCCACTCGGGAAGGTCAAGGGCGAGGAGGCGTTCTCGTAGCAGCAGGCGGCTCGGGTAAAAGTACGCCTGGGCGTCCCTCGAGAAGAACACGCGCCCACCGAACACCACCGGCGCGAACCAGACGAGGACGAACCAGCCGAGGATCGTCGGCGCCCACCACGAGCGGCGGGCGGACGGCGATCGTCGCGGCCGTTCCGCTGCCGTCCACCCTCGCCACCGGGTGCGCCGACCATCGGCATGGCCCGTGTCGGTCACCTCACCGGTCGCCGTGAGCTCTTCTTTCGCCATCGCACCCGATCCGGCTTGCCACCCTCGCACGAAACCAACCTCACCGCGCGGGCCAGGCCCGCGACCTCCGCAGGGCGGCGGCTCGTGCCTGCGCTGGGTTCCTTCTCGGCGGGGGAGGCGAACCCTCACCCGTGTCGGTCGCGATACACGGCCTCCCCCGCTCCGTCGCTCGATGAGCGCCGGTCACCTCCGGCGCCCTTCCACCGTGCTTCGAGGATCCGCGTGCAGCGCGCGGATCCTCGAACCAAGTGGACCGGGACGGTGGGCGTACGAACAACGATGGAATCGAAGCCCATAACGCCCATGGCGGTCAAGCACCACCGCTCGGTCATCCGGCGATGCGTCGGGCCGCGCGGGCGCTGCGGGCGGCGCCCGTGGCAATGCTGTCCCCCGAGGCGGGTCGGCAGCGGCATGAGCCCATGCTCGCTGCCGCTGCGCGCGGGCGGCCCGCCGAGAGCACCGATCGGGTTGCCGACAGCAACGGCAGCGCCAAGACCGCGTTGGTGCGAGGCGCGGACGCGTTTCCAGCGCTGCCTCCGGAGGGGTCTGCCGCCGACGAAGGGTCGCTTCGCGCTCTCGGCGGCGATCGCCAGCGGGAAGAGCAACCTGTGGCTGACGACCAGATCCGAGCGAGCGCAGAGCTCCTCGGCCGCTTCGTGAAGCGACCCAACCACCGGTTCATCGAATCGTCTTTCGAAGCCGGTCCCGTTAGTGCAGTGGCAAGACCACTCATCCGTCTCGAGCCGCTCGCAAGAGGAGGAGGCTCCACGGTCTTCTGAAATCATGGCGCCATCCGCTTCGCCGCTCCGAGAGCAGTGGACGACCGAGGTACAGTGATCGGCTTCGACGGTGCGCTCGGGCGGCGTGCAACGCATTTCCCCGCCTGGCGGTTCGATGCTGCCCGCGCAAATACCTCCGACATAGCTGCGGCGTTGGTCAACTGCACACCGTTCACGTCGAAGGTGCGGGACGCTTCCAGGTCATTGACGCCGTCGCTGCAGCGGCGGCAGCCCAAATAGCCGGGTGCCTGCCTGAGGCATTCGACCGAATGCGTCGTCTCCATCGACTCTTCGCAAGGTAATGCATGGAGCAGTCGAGAGCTCCCTGCGACACCTCGGTCGCGCCGCACGTGTCCGGAAGGGACATCTCGGGGAGCGTTGCGATGGTCTGTTCGGTGCCGTCGCCCACGGAAGTCCCGCCACCGGTGCTGGACGCCACTCCATCTCCTGCCTGGCCAGGGACGATGATTCCGCCATCGGAGCTAGCTGCGCGACGAACGAGAGTGGTGGCAGTGGCGATCCCGGTCTCGCCGAGGCGGTCGTGGTGGGTGTGCGCGAGGTCGGCGAGGGCAATGGTCCGGAGCCCATAGCGGGCACCAGGGAAATGCTGGACGCGGAGCGGCTCGAGCACGGCGCTCCTCGAGCCCGCTGTCGTGCCCGGGAATACGGCCCGTTCCGCGGGAGTGACCCTGACTCATTCGATGACGAACGCCAGGTGATCCACCGGAGTGGCAGCGAGCACCGCGGCCTCGGCCGGGCCAGGCTGAGCTCGAGCCCGACGCGGCGAGCCGCCGGGTCTCGCTCCGCCAGCGGCAGCCGGCGAGATGCCGAGCCTACACACCGCGCCTCTGGTAGGCTCGGCACATGCGCCAACGGGATCGGTTCGTGGCTTGTTCGCTGGCCGTGGCCGCGGTCGCGGTGACGCTTTCGGAGCACGCCGCCGCCAACGACGCCGCGTTCCGGCGATCGAGGGCGCGAGCGGCGGGAGGAATCGTCGAGTGGTTCGTGGTCCTCGGGGCGGCCACACTGGTGGTTGGTTGCGCTCGGGCCTCCGCTCAAGACGCGACGCCGGCTCTCGCCGGAATCAGGCCCGAAACGCCAGGGCTCGCGGCGCGCTCGGCCGAGCGCGGTCGGTCGCACCCGGCCCCTCCCATGGTGGTCATGGCGAGCGTGCCCTCCGCTGACATGGGGGCGCCTTCGGCTACCTCGCCGGCACCCGACCCTGGGCGCGCTCCTGCCGACCCAGCGCGCGGGACCCCAGGGCAGATCGCCTGCGGCGATACAATGTGCCAAGTGGGCGCGGAGGGCTGTTGCCACGAGCGCGGCGAGCAGCGGTGTATGCCGCTGGACCAAAGGGGTTGCGGCAACGGGTCTCTGCTCGCCTGCGATGACCTCGCCGACTGCGCGACGGGGAAGGTCTGTTGCATGGCCGGCTGGACCTCGGAATCGAACGTCTTCGATTGCTCCGCCTTGCCGTGCGCCGCCGGGGAGATCTGCCTCGAGGGTGGCCGGTGCTCAGCGGGCTTCACCTGTCGCGCGAGCGACGGCGAGCCCTTCCACCGTTGTGTCCAGCACGACCCCCGCGCGACCTGCGGCCCAGTGGTCTGCCGAGGCGAGGAACCTCGGTGCTGCCTGCGGCCCGGCAACCCGGTTTGCGTGAAGGACGAATGCCCACCGGACGAGGATGGAGCCCCCACCGGGAACGCCGTCGACTGCACGGAGAAGGCCGACTGCGATGGAGGCGAGTTCTGCTGCCAATTCAACCTCTCGGCATCCTGTGCCGGCGACTGCTTCATGAGCCCGGCCTTGTGTCGCCAGAAGCGCGACTGCCCGAGCCACCACTGGGGACAGCTCCTGACGGGTTGCCGGGAGGGCGTCTGCGAATACGCACCGAAGCGCTGACACACCTGCCGGCCCGTCGCCTGGCTCGTCGCCCGGGCTGGGGTAGCGTTTCGATGATGGATCGGGCGGGCGCCGGCCACGAAGGATCGGCGACCCCCGGTGAAGTGGGGCGCGGACGCCGGCATGGACCCGCGCGAGCTCAACCTCGGGAACGTCCTCTCACTTCCGGCGGGCACCGCGTGGCTCGATGCAGAGTGTAACGTACCGAGCCCGCTGCCATCGCGAATGGTCCGAGAGCGGCTACGGCAGTTCTGGCAACGCCGACGCCGGGACACTGAGGTTCTGAGAACTCGGCCCGGAGGTTGCAGCGACGACGGTGTATCGTTTGGAAAATGGCGTCTGTACGTCGGTGTACCTCGCCGGCCACACGGTCTAACGGTGCGCGGAGGTTGCCCGTCGACCTTCGTGGCCGCGACCCTCGTGGTGCCCGAATAGGGGACCACGGCGTCGAGCTCCGGCTCCGCGGCGCTGCACCCGAGCGCCGCCGTGGTGCGCTGCGGCTTCGAGCGAACGCTCCTGGCGCATCCGCGGCGCCGCAACAGGCTCGACGGCGCTCAGCCCTGCCGCGCTCGTGCCACCAGCCGTCGCGTCCTGCTCCTGCATCGGCTGGTCTGCACTGGCGAGCGCCGGTTGCGTCGCTCGTCGCGGCTGCTCTTCGCAGCGAGCTACGTGTCGGGTGTCTCAGTGACTCGATGAGCGAAAGGAGAAAGCCATCAGGGCCATGAAGTCCTCTGAGCCTGGTGATGACGGACCTCATGAATCGGCGAAGGCGGTCATGGCCGCCGACTCCAAGCCATCCCAACCCAAGAAGGAATCGCTGATTGGGTGACTCGTCCTCCTAGGCTACCTTCCCTACTCGGCGCTGACAACGGTGTACGCCAGTTGGCGCCTGGATTCGAGTGTCTGGCCTGGATGGGAAGCGACGGTTGGCCCGCCCTACGCTGCCCTGTTGGTGGCAGTGATCCCTGCGTTCCTTTGGTTTCGCATCCATTCGGTTGTCTTGACCAGGTGGGGTGAGCCATTTCGAGCACGACGGGCGCGGAGAAGGCCGAAGGATGCGAGGAGTGCGGCATGGCGGACTACAGCACCGATCAGGTTGCCAACAGCAACGGCAGCGCTGGAAACGCGTCTGTGCGAGGTGAGGACGCGTTTCCAGCGCTGCCTCTGGAGAGGTCTGCTGCCGGTTCGGTGCTCCAGGTTGTTGATTTGACGCAGCAATCGACCTGATTGCTGCTCTAGCACTACTGCGTCAGGTTAGTGGCTTGGTTCGGTCGCAGCGTGACGCTGGGGCGACCAGGGCGAGGGCGCG
>JAFGBI010000183.1 GCA_016933275.1 Polyangiaceae bacterium
CCCCGAGCAGCGTCTTCCAAGGCACGTCCCAGCGTTCGTCCGAGCGCTGGGTGACATCGCGAAACGGCGTGAGGAGCGGGTAAACAAGGCGGATGAGGATCGCGACCGCCAGCGTGCCTCTCGGGTTCGCCTCGATCCACGGGCGGTCGTCCTCGGCCAGGGCAACGTCGAGGATCTGGTGGGCGGTTTCAACGCCCCGTTGGCGGCGAATCACGAGCAGCCACTGCGCATCGTTGAGGCGACATCGTAGCAGGCTCGACACTTGGCATCTCCACCTCGGCCAGGCTCTGCTTGCCGGCCACCATGCCGCCCACCACCGCGCGAAGGAGCGACCCGAGCTCCCACTTCTGTCCCTGGATTCCACGACCGTCCGGGATCCCATCAAGGTCCGCCTCGTCGAGCCGTTTCGCCAGCATCGCGTAGAGTCGTCGATTCATCCGAGCCGTCATCGTGCTACCTTTCCAGTAGCGGCGCGCCCCCACGACCGCCTGGAGCAGCAATCAAGTTGATTGCTGCGTCAAATCGACAACCTAGAGCACCAAACCGGCAGCAGACCTCTCCAGAGGCAGCGCTGGAAACGCGTCATCGCTTCGCACAGACGCTTCTCCAGCACTGCCGTTGCTGTTAGCAACCTGGTTGGTGCTCTAGGCGAGGCTCCTCACTCAGTCGAGGGTCGGCGTGCACCAGGTGCGGTCGTCGCACCAGGGCTCAACCTCACCGCTGCAGGTGGATTGCGCATGGGAGCCGACATAGAGGACCGCCTGGGCGTCGCGTCCGTCCGGTGTCCCCGCCGGGGCTAGGTCCGCCGAGTTGAGCGCGAGGTCGAAGGCGATCTCGTCCCCAGCTTCGGGAGCCGTCCCTGGCCACCGGAGCTGGGCTTCGATCGTGTAGCCGTCCTCCACGACCGTGGTTTCATAGCGCTGGGCGCCGAGCTCGGTGTGCGAGGCCTGTGCGTCTACCGTGGAAACGATGGCCGCTCGCCGGGGTTTCGCGCCGAAGATGACGTGCCGCACCTCGTCGTTCCCGGTGTTTCCAGAGAGGCCGGAGCTGCTCGGAGCGAAGAACAGCTCGATCCCATCACCGTTCCAGATGTCCCCGAGCCCGCCATCCGCAGCGAACATCGTCCGGTCCGTCACGTAGAGGAAGACGTGCAGACCAGTCCTCGACCACCCGACACGAGCAGTGAGCAACTCGGTGCGATCGTTCTCGGCGCCAGCGTGATCGACGTGGAGGTACTCGCTCGTGAAGTCGAGCTCGAAGAGCGGCAGGGAACACAGATCCTCGTCATCGCCGTCCACCGTCTGCGTGCCCTCGAAGGCCGGGATACGGCCACAGGGAGCTACCCTGGCGGTGGAGCAACCGCCGCCCCCCCCTGTCTCGGCTCCGGCCTGGCCCGCCGCATCGGTCCCACCGCTGCCTCCACCACCCGCGGCGGTTCCGCCCTCGCCCGCGGCACCCCCGGGCGCCCCCGCGATCCCGCCGCTCAGGCCGCCATCGCTGGCGCCACCGGTTGCCCACCCGCCACCCTCGCTCGTGCCCCCTCCCAGGAGGGCTTCTCCCGCGATGCCTCCCATGTCGCCACCGCCCTGACCAGCATCGTTGGGCATCGTGACCCCACCCATCGAGACACCGCCGTTCGGTGTGCCGCCGATGGTTGACCCCGCGATCCCGCCCGTCCCGGAAGTGTCGACTCCGCCGGTCGGCGATCCACCGCTCGACGCCCCACCGCTCGACGCCCCACCGACCGCCGTCCCACCACTCGTGGTGCCTCCCACCGCGACCCCGCCGGTCGCGCTGCCCCAAATCCCCCCGAGCGAGCTGCCGCCGGTCGTCTCCCCGCCCGTCACCCCTCCGCCGATCGCCCCGCCACCCACCGAGGGGGTTCTGCTCGAAGACGCGAAGAGTTCGTCGCTCTCGTCCCAATGGCAACCTGCCACCACGACAATGGCGACAGCACACCCGAACCAACGGCGCCCGACGCTCGACAGCATGGGAAGGCTCTCCTTCAGGGGCGCAGCTGAGGCGCCAACCGCTCGAAAGCGTACCGCCGTCACCCGGCAAATGGGAACGTGGTGCGTGTCGGGAATGGACCGGAGAAAAAACCCCGGGGTGGGCCAAGCATAGTGGAAACTTCCGTAGGCGCGCCGGACTCGACCTCGCCGAGGCTCAGGCCACCAGCGGGCAGGCTGGACGCTGCTCCCGCGCTGGGCCGCCCTCGCCGCGACGGAGCCGAAGCTCATGCAACGCGGGAGGCGACCCGCCGGGGTGTGCGCAAGGAGGGTCGCTCCAGGCCCGGCTTGCTGGCCCACCTGCCGCCGACGACGGGCCGATCGAACCGCTCGGGTGCTATCGTCGCGGGCAGCGCAGGCGCGGAGCACAGACATGACGATGAAGAAGACCTCGATGGCGCTCGTCGCCGCGCTGAGCCTGGTCACGGTCGAGGCCGATGCATTTCCGTACGTTGTGCAGAACGGCGACACGCTCGCGTCCGTTGCGGAGCGCTTCTACGGCAAGATCCAGTACGAGCGACTGCTGGTCGCCGCCAACGATCTCGACGCCGAGGGCGGAACCCCCATCGTCCCGGGGATGCGCCTCGAGGTACCGGCGGTGGGCCACCATCGCGTCCGTGCAGGGGAAACCTGGGCCGGACTCGCCACCGAGTTGCTCGGCGACGCGCGGCGAGCGGACAAGCTTGCCACGGCGAACGGCTCGCATGCGTGGATCCCCCCCGAGGAGGGCGCCCAGATAGTGATCCCCTTCCACCTCCGGATCGTAGTGCGGGGCTCGGAGAACACCCCCACCCTGGCCTATCGGTTCCTCGGGAACATGACCAAAGCGTGGGAGCTCGACCACTACAACAACTTCGGAGGCCGCACGCTGCAACGTGGGGACGTCGTGCTCATCCCGCTCACCAATCTCGAGCTCACACCGGAGGGCCGCACCTACGCGGCAGTGGCCGCCGAGGCGCAATGCTCGCAGGCATCCGGGGCAGAACGGACCATCCAGCGGCGTGTGCAGGCCGAGATCCCGGCCCTGATCGCCGATGTGCGGAGCGGGCGGTACGTCGATGCCGTACGCCGTGGCAACGCCTTCCTCAACGCGGGACAGCTCCCGAACCCCACGCTCGCGACGGTGTATCGACAGCTGCTGGAGGCCTACGTGGCGCTCGATGCCCTCGGCCTTGCGGCCGCAGCCTGCACCGACTGGCAAAAACACGATCCCGAAGCCCACCTCGAGCCGGTGCGCGTCAGCCCAAAGATCATCGCCGCCTGTGAGCGAGGAGCGGCACGGAGTGCACCTTGAGCGGTTCGGCGTCGTCACCGCGGACGTTGCCCTGCGGGAGAGCCTCCGTCGAATCCCGCAAGCTCCGCTCGAACGCCACCGAGCACCGAAGCGGCAACGAGGCGCCAGCGCCCGACCCGGCGCTCTCCACCCCAACGGAATCCACGACGGCGGAGCTCCCCCGTGGCGTCCTCTGGCTCGCCATCGCAGCCGCCTGCTTCGGACTCCTGCTGGGCCTGATCGCGAGCCTCACGGGAGGCGCTCGGTGAAGGAGCGCGGAGCCCGCGACGGGTGGCGCCCGTGACCCCGAGCACGGATCTGAGAGGTGCGCTCGACTGGGGCAGGCTCGCTCCGCTTCGGCTGCGGGCGCGCACGGTGGCAGCCGGGGTCTACGCGGGGGGCCACCGCAGTCGTCGGCGCGGATCGGGCGTCGAGTTCGGCGGGCACCGTGACTACGTGCTGGGTGACGATCTGAGGAGGCTCGATCATCGCGCCTTCCTCCGGCACGGCCGCCTGCTGGTTCGCGAATTCGAAACCGAAACCGACCGAACGCTCCGGCTCGTCGTGGATGCTTCGCGGTCGATGGCCTACCGGAGCCCCAGCGCGCCAGGAGCGAAGCTGGCGTTCGCGGCGTTGGTGGCAGCCGCGCTGGCTCGCATCGCACTGTCGAGCGGTGACCCAGTGGGGCTCGATTGGGTCGGCGGCGAGCGACGCCGACCCTTGCCCGCCCTCGCGGGCCGGGAGGCGTTCGAGCGGATCGTCAGTGCGCTCGAGGTCGTGGAGCCGAGCGGGGATCTCACGGTCGACCACCAGGCCGTGTCGCGCGCCATCGCGCCGATTGCGCGGCACGCTAGCCGAGGATCCGTAGTCGTGTTCCTGAGTGACCTGGTCGACCTCCCGGAGGACGCGGCCGAGCGCATCGCGGCGCTGGCCACGAAGGGACGCACGGTCATCGCGGCACGCGTGCTCGACCCAGCGGAGGCGGAGTTCCCCTTCGCGGGGCCGGTGCGGCTGCGCGCGAGCGAGGGCTCGAAGGTCATCGAAACCGACGCCTCGGCGGCACGCTCCACCTACCTGGCGGCGCTGGAGCAACAGGGGCAGCGCTGGCAGGAACGCCTCCTGCCTCGCGGTGGAGCGCTGGTGACGACCGTCACCACCACCGATCCGGTGGAGGTCGTGCGCGCCATCCTGTCCGCCGTGCGGGGGCTGCGGCCATGACCTTCCTCGTCACGGCCGCGCTCGCCATCGCGCTCCTCGTCGTGTTGCCGGTCGCCGCCCACCTCCTGCGCCGTGGCCGGGCGCGCGAGCGCGAATTCCCGCCCGCGGCCCTGGTGTCACCAGCGCCACCAGTGGCACGCCAACGGAGTCGCATCGAAGATCGCTCGCTCCTCGCCGCCCGGTGCCTGGTCCTGCTCGGGCTCGCGGTCCTGGGCGCCATGCCGCTCGTGCGGTGCTCGCGTCTCTCCCTCTCTCGTGAGGGAGGAGCCTCGGTTGCGTTGGCGATCGTCCTCGACGATTCTGCGAGCATGCGCGTCGCCATGGATGGGGGCATTTCGCGCTGGAGTCGCGCCACAGCAGCGGCGCGGGCGCTGCTCCGGTCGTGTCGCGAGGGTGACGCGGTCGCCATCGTCCTTGCTGGCCAACCGGCGCGGCTCGCGCTCGCCGCGACCACGGATCTCTCGGCTGCCCGAGCCGCACTCGAGACAGTCCCCGTCACCGACCGCCCCACCGACCTCGCCAACGCCGTCAGGCTCGCGCGGTCCGCGCTCGCGGAGCTCCCTCATGTCGACCAGCGGGTCCTGCTGCTGAGCGATCTGGCTGGTGAGGACCTCCCCGCCGGATCCCCACCGCCTTGGGTGCCCCTTCCGGAGCTGGCCCGACCCGCCGCCGATTGCGGTGTCGTCCGGGCCGATCGGCGCGGGTCTCGCGTAACCGCCGAGGTTGCCTGCTCCTCCCGCGAAGCAGCAAAGGAACGGCAGCTTGAGGTGGTCACGGCGAGCACCCCGCTAACCGGAGCCGGTGCCGAACCAGCACCGAGCGGGGTGCCCCTTCGACCGCGCACCGGAACCATACTCGGCGCCGCCGCCGTCGCGGAACAGGCGGGCACTCAGACGGTGGTGGTCGACCTCTCGTCGCCGCTCGCCCACCTCGACGCTCGTCTCACCGGCTCCGATGCAGAGAGCCACGACGACGAAGCCCCGGTCACACCCGAGCGCGCTGCCACCGCGATTGGCGTGCTGACCGATCCGACCTCAGCCACGGCCGTGACCGGCGGCCCTCCCATTCTGGAACAGGCCCTCGATGCGCTGGAAACCAGGGCAATAGTGAAGCCGTTGACCCTGCTACCCGATGAGGCGGCGACGCTCGCGGGCCTCTCCGCGCTGATCTTGGACGATCCGTCGGGCATCGGACCCGAGGCTCGAGAGGCACTCGGCTCGTGGCTCGACCGGGGCGGCGTCGCGCTGGCGCTGCTTGGTTCGAGCATCGGACGCGCCGCGCTCGGGGCAACGCTCGCACCGTTCGTCACCGAGTCTACGACCTGGACCGAAACGACGGCAACCGGGATCGACCCGACCACCGCGACGTTCCTGGGGCCAGAGGCCGGCGGACTCGCGGAGCTGGCGCCGAAGGGCCGGGTGGCTCTGGCCGGGTCCGTCCCGAACGGCGCTCGTCTACTGGCACGGTGGGACGATGGTGCACCGTTCCTCTACGAACGCGACCTGGGGCGAGGGCTGGTCGTGACGGCGGCGCTCCCCGCCTCGCCCGCCCAAAGCGATTTCGCCCTGCGGCCCGGGTTCTTGGCGCTGCTCGCCTACGTCATGGACGAAGCGGTGCGTCGGCGCGGAGAGCGCGTCACGGTCGCAGGCAACCCATGGACGTTCTACGGAGAGGGTGCCGTCCGCGTCACACCGCCGACGGGTGCCCCATTCGATGTGCTACCCGAACGGGACCGTGTCGGAGGTTCGCGGGCAATCCATGTGCCATCCGAGCGGGGTCGCTACGTCGTCGCGCGTGGGAGTGAGGTGGAAGCCCGCATCGTCACCGTCGCGGCCGAGGAGATCACGCGACCGCCCCGAGACCCGGCGCGGCTCTCTGCTGGCCTTCGTGCCGGCGGCGTGATGGAACGGGTCGACATCTCGCGTGAGGCCGCGCTGATGGTGCTCTTCTTCTTCGCCGCGGAGCTGATGATCCGGGCGGCGACCCGATGGCGAGAACGGAAGAGGTCGGCGGCCCTCTGACCGAACCTCCGTCCGGGGCTCCGGACCCTGGCCGGTCGCCACCGATCCGCAGCCCAGGTCCCGCTCCGCGGGGAAGGGCACCTCTAGGTTTGGGTCGCGACGGGTGTGGTGGTACATGACGCCACTCAATGCTCACCCCATCCGTTTCGCTCCCCCGCTGGCTCGGTCCCGCCTTGCTGGTCGCAGCTTGCGCGGTCGTCTCGATCCCGGAGCGAGGTGAGGCGGCGATCATCGAGCGCATCGTGGCGGTCATCGGCGACCACGCGATCCTCCTCAGCGAGCTGCGAGAACGAGCGCGCCCCTTCCTGGTCCGCATCTACCAGGAGACGCCGTCGGGGGCCCAACGCAACGCCGCCATCTCGCAGATCTACCGCGAGGTGCTCGACCGGATGATCGACGAGCAGATCGAGAATCGCGCCGCGAACCGAGCCAACATCGCGGTGACGACACAGGAGGTGGACGCGGCCATCGAGCGAATCGCCGGCCAGAACGGGCTCTCGGTGGAGGAGCTCGTGAGCGAGGCGATCCGCAGCGGCATGTCGGAGCAGGAGTATCGCCGGGAGGTACGGCGCCAGGTCCTTGACGCCAAGCTGATGAACCTGCGGGTCCAGGGGCGAATCCGCGTCACCGAGGACGACCTGCGGGAGGAGTACCGCCAGGCGGTCGCGGACGAGCGCAAACGACAGAAGTACCGGATCGCGTGGATCCACGTGCCCCCGACCGAAGGCAAGAACGCGCAGCGAGACCTTGCCCTCCGAATCGTCCGCCAGGCGCGAACCGGCGCGGATTTCGGTGGTCTCGCCCGCAAGCACTCGAGCGACACGCGAACCCGGAAAGGGGGCGGTCTGCTCCCCGAAATGAAGCCCGGGCGCCTGCCACCCGAGATGGAGCAGGTAGTCCAGAGCCTGGAGGTCGGTGAAGTGTCGGCGCCGGTCCGCATGGGTGACCAGCTGGTGGTCATCCGGCTGGTGGAGCGCGAGGAATCGACGCTGCCAACCTTCGAGGAGGCTCGCGCCGAGCTCGAAAACCGCGTCTATGTCCGCAAGATGGACCAAGCGCGGCGACGTTGGCTGGATGGCCTTCGGCGTCAGGCGCACGTCGTGGTTCGCTTGTAGCCCGGCCTCATTCGGTGCCACAGAGTAGCTCGTACGCGCGCGCAGCCGAGCTTCCCCTGGCGATGAGGCGTTGGGCACGTCTTCGTTCTTGCTCGATCGCCGCCGCCAGATCTCCTGGGTCACCTACGCCGTCGAGCCGCCGCCCGTTGACGTAGAGGGTCGGGATGGCGCGCACACCCACACGTCGCACCGCAGCGATGCGCTCCTCGATCGCGCGGGTGTGGTGATCACCCCGGGCTGCAGTAAGGAGAGCTTCGCCATCGTATCCAAGCGCGTCGGCCGCTGCGCGCAGGGCACCGTCGTCGAGGGGGCCGTTCGCCGCCCGCAGATTGGCAGCCAAGCGGAAGAACGCCTCGGCGCCGTGCGCTGCCTGAACCGCATGGGCAAACGTCGCCGCCATCCGTGCGTGGGGATGCTGGGTGAGTGGGAAGTCGAGGAACACGTGGCGGAGATCAGCGTGATCCCGGACGAGCCGGTCGAGCGCGGGCGCTACCTTGGCGCAGAGCGCGCACTCGAAGTCACCGATCTCGACCACGGTCACGAGGGGCTGTTCGGCGCCACGCCACGGGGCGCCGGCGATCGACGGGCAGCGGGCGAGCTCGACGTCCCGCCCGAGTCGAACCAGGTTGAACGCTGCCCGCTCTGGGTAGACCTCCGCCGACGGAAGCCCGTCGGCCACGCGCACAGCCCCCTTCCGCTGCTCCTCACGCAGCAGGGCCTCGAACCGCGCGACCGGCAGCTCGCCTGGGACACGACGGCCGTTGACGAAGAGTGTCGGCACGGTCCGTACCGCGAACAGCACGGCGAGGGAGCGGTCGCGTTCGACCTGCGCCTGCGGTTCGGGGGCATGGAGCCACCGCTCGACCGCAGATTCCTCGGCGCCCACCGTCGCAGCCGCGGCGAGGAGGGCGTCCTGCGTGCCCAACCCACCGACCCGGGCAGCCGCCGCCAGGAATCGCCAGTAGGGCGCGTCTCCGCGCTCGTGCCGGATGCCGACGGCGACGCGGGCCGCCCGCGCCCCCACCGTATCCTGGGGATTGTGGCGGTAGACGAGACGGACGTCGGTGAGCTTCGCGGCGAGCCGCTGGAGCAGCTCGAGGCCAAGGGGAGTAGGCGGCGCCGAGGGATCGGCGAAGACCACGACGGTCACCAGAGCCTCTGCGTTGCCGAGGGCTGGCGACGTCGGGTCGATGGGCATCACGGCGGTCGTGTGCATACCTGGCAGCGCGGAAGGTGAGGTCGGAACGAGGAGGTCGCCAAGCGCTAGCGGAGCGGCCGCTCCTGCCCCCGCCACCGAGACCGTGGGCGTAGGTGGCGCGAGCTCCACCTCGTTCCCGCTCGCTGCTGGCGGCACCAACGTGGACTCGACGGGGCTTCCGCTGCTCGACGCCGCGAGACTCGGCGGCGTTCGCGGGCCGTCCCAGCGGTTGGCCACGAACGCCCCCAGGGGCGCCGCCAGCATGAGGACGACGCCGAACGTGACCGTGAGTGCGACCGCCGGGTGATGCCCTCGGGTCTTCACCTCGGCTGGCTCGCGCTCCCTGGGGCACGGCGGAGCACCCACGGAGGTTGCCCAACGAACAGCCCTCCCTGGGTTGGTCGGCGCGGCAGGCGGAGCGGACAACCCCGGCCCGAGGGGACCCTCGACCTCGGGGGCGGATCTCCGTTCCGCGGGCGGCGATCCCCCGGGATCTTCGACTGTCGGGCTCGGTTCCTCGACGGCGACAAGATCATTTGACAACCCCTCCAGCGAGGTGACGGCTGGACGATCCACCCCCCGCTCCGCCGTCGCCATCGCGGACCATCGACCAATCTTCGCCGCAGCGGTCGTCCAGGCGGGGTCGGCAGACGGGTCACGCCAGACAGTCGCCACCTCGCGCAGGAGGGCACCCAATGCGAAGACGTCACTCTCAGGACTGGGCGGCCGCTTGCCGAGCTCAGGTGCCCGAAGCGGCACGGCCAGGAGGGTGGTGGGTGGGTCAGCCGCGGCATCCACGAGCGCCGCCGTCCCGAAGCCCGCCACAGCGGGAGATCCCTCGCACAGGAACTCCGGACAGAGATGTCCATGCGCGATCCCCTGGTCGTGGAGGTGCTGGAGAGCAGCGGCGGCCCGTGACAGCATCGCCGCGAGCCGCGAGGGGGTGAGCGTCCGTGCTGCGAGCAGTTCGGCGAGGTTCGGACCCCCCGTGTCGAAAGTGAGAGTGGCCACGCCCACCCCCGACAAGAGGCGAGGCCGCGCCAGGTCCGTGGCCCCAAGGGCGAAGCGCGCAGACTCCTCGAGCCGGCACACCATTGCCGTGCGGTCTGTGGGCCCGAGCCAGAGGCGGACGAGGATTTCGCGCGCAGCCGGGTGGGGACGCTGCACCTCGACCTGGCGAGCCGGTGAGATCCCCTCCCCCTTCGATGCGCTGGCAGCGTTCTCCGACGGCCTGAGCGGCGATGGTTCGATGCTCCCCATCAGGCCGAAACGGTAGCAGGGAGCTGTCACTTTGGCAGCCGTGGGCCCGCTTGCGACAGGTTGGCGCGGCATTCGCGCGTGCGGGCATGGGGCTTGCCACAATCAACGGTTCGCGACGGTGATTGCACCGTGGCACGCTCTGTGCTGAAAGGAGCCTCCCGATGGGCATCTCCCCCTACCGTACCCTCCCATTCGCCGGGGCCATGACCGCGTTGTTGTCGCTCGCCGGGCCGGTCGGGGCGCAATCGCTCGATATCCCCGACCCCACGCCGATTCGACACGGGGCGACGAACCACACCCAGTCGATGGAAAAGAAGTACTGGATCACCCATGCCGACTGCATGGCGGATAGCACCTTCGAGTTCGATGTCCGCATCCAGAGCGCCAATGGCTATAACCTAGAGGTCTGGGTCTCCCAGGAAGCGGACTGCTCGCAGGTCGACGAACGAACGAGTGGCAGCGCCAGCTGCTGGCGCGTCTACTCCGCGGACGCGCTCAACACCACCTACCCCATCGAGATCCGTGCGCAGGACATCGCCACCCGAGAGAACGGGGCGCACAAGGAGAATCGGGGGACGGAGGAGGACTGCGATCCGGGTGATCTCCCGAGTGGCGGCCGAAGCCTCAAGCTTTTCTTCATGCTCCTCAATGGCGAAGAGCTCGGAGGGACCGCGCGGACGTTCGACACCGGGCTCGACCTCAAGGGCCCCGGGGCGCCGGAAGATGTCACCGCCGGGGTCGCCGAGGACAAGCTCGCAGTGAGCTGGAAGATCACGGACACGGAGGATTGGAACGGGTACCGGATCTACTGCGTGTCGGCAGCGGACGCGGCCGCGGTCGCCGCCGGCGGCGTAGGCAATGCCGCGGAGACGGCGGATGCAGCGAGCGACACCACAGGCAGGGCCCGGGAGAAAGCGGCGGGATTCGCCGGGGCCGCCGGTGCTGCCGGTGCGAGCGCCGCTGGGATGGGCGGCGCAGCCACGGGCGGCGCAGCCACGGGCGGCGCAGCCACGGGCGGCGCAGCCACGGGCGGCGCAGCCACGGGTGGCGCAAACGGGACCGCAGGGAGTACTGGAACGGGTGGAACGACCGGAACCGGTGGGACCACCGATGGCGGGGAAGGGGGGGCGGACAGCGAGTCCGGCGAGAGCAGCGATGTACCTGCAGCCTGCGATTTCGGTTTGCTCGTGCCCGGAGAGATCCCGGACGCCGCCTTCGAATGCGGGAGTGGTGACGCTCGCCTCGACGAGGGGGGAATGGCCAGGGGTCTCAATGACGGCACCACCTACGCGGTGGCTGTCGCGGGCGTGGACCTGCTCGACAACCCTGGGCCCTTGTCCAACGTCGTCTGCGGGACCCCCCAGCCGGTGACCACCTTCTACGAAGCGTATCGGGAAGCGGGGGGCACGGCCGGAGGCGGGTTCTGTTCCTTCTCTCTCTCGCGCGCGCCCGCATCCTTCGCGGCGCTTGCCATCGCCGCCGGCCTTCTCGGTGCGCGACGCCGGAGGCGACCTCGAGCATGAGCCGAACCAGCAATACGGTCCTCGGGTCGATCATTGCGATCGCTCTGTGCATGGCCCAGCGAGCGCACGCTCAGGGCGTGGACGAGTTTGGCCCTTATGGTGAACTGGAAAGGGGAAGGCAGCTTTCCTCACCGCAACGTTTCGCCTTCGAGTTTCGGGTCGGACCCTATCGCCCGAACGTGGACGATGGCCTCGCAGCCAACCCGTACCGTGAAACCTTCGGCACGAAGCAGCGCTATCTCTTTGGGTTCGAGCTCGACTGGCAGGTGCTTCGCATTCCCTGGGTGGGCTCGTTCGGCCCCGGGGTCGGCGTGAACAGCTTCACGGCCAAGGCCAAGGCTCCGTTGGTGGGAAGCACGAGGCGCTCCGGGGAGGAGACCAAGCTCCGAATCCTGCCGGCATACCTGGTAGGGGTCCTCCGTATCGATGTTCTGGCACAAAAGACCGTCGTGCCACTCGCTGCCTATGGGAAGCTAGGGGTCGGTGCCGCACGGTGGTGGGCGAGCGGCGAGGACCACCTCGAGCGGGCCGACGGTGTCGTCGGCAAGGACACGTCGTACGGGCCGCATGGAGCGGTTGGGGCCATGTTCCTTCTTAACGCGCTCGATCGTGGCGGAGCGCTCGAAATGGACGCCATCACGGGGATCAACAACGCCTACCTGCTCGCGGAGTACCAGTTCAGCCGCCTCGATGGCTTCGGCGGCGATGACATGGACGTGGGCGACAACACCTGGCTCGTCGGGGTCGCGCTCGAGTTCTAGAGCACCGATCAGCTTGGCAGGCGCGACGGCTGATGAGCCAACCGCTACGGTCGTCGCCGAGTCACTTCGCACCCAGGAGCCGGGCGAGGTGCTTCCGCTCCCACTCGAGTGCGCGCGTGTAATGGCGGAACTCCGCTTCGCGGCGAAGGAATTCCGCCGAATGCAGGATGACACGGCCCCGACGGAGCTCCCCCGGGAAGAGGTGGTGCAGAAGCTCGTGGAACACCACGTAGGAGACGAAGTACCGTGGGACCCAATCCTGATCCAGCGCGGGGTGGATCCGGATCAGGCGTTCGGCGGCGCTGTAGCTGCCGAGCTTGATCGCCGAACGCCGTCCTTGGCGCGGGCGCGAGCGGCGGCCCCAGGTGATCAACACGTCGGTCACACTGGAACCGAAGTAGCGATCGTTTACCCCGGCGAGGATCTCGACGAGATCGTGGACGCGACCGCGGGTCCGGAGCGGGCCCTGGACCGTCCGGGAGGCGCGGATTCGGTGCCGATTGGCCTGGATGAACTCTCCGAGCCGCTGTGAGGCCTCACGGGCGTCCTCCCGGACGTAGCTGACGAGGGCGTCCAGGACCTCGTCAGGGGCACCCAGGAACATCATGTGCAGCCGAAGCCGCAGGGTCCCTCCTGCTTCGGCATAGGTCACCATCCGGCGCCGATTGTCGGTGATGGCAAGCTGGATCGGACGCGAGAAGGCTGCCGTGAAGCGCCGCTCGAGCGCCTGCCGCGCCCCCTCATGAACGAAGATCTGGGGACCATTGCTCGCAAAGGGAAGCGGAAACTGGGCCACTCGCGGGTCGGGGAGCCGAAGGGCCGCCGGCGCCATCCGAGGAAAGAGCGAGGACGACCGCACGGCTTTGCGCGGCCCAATTCGGCCGGAGGCGGGGATCCAGGAGCGGGTCGTCGAGGGGGGCAAGGAGTACCTACATCTCGGGTTATGGGACAGGGTAGGGAGCGTCAAGCAGCGCCAATTTCTTCCTTTAACTTCATATACTTATGTTGCCTTCGCGAAGGTTTGGCTCAAGCCTTGCTAACCCCGCGAACGGGAAGGGAATACGGACCCCGACACGGGGGATTGGCCATTGGCAGGCCCCCCCTGAGCCGCGGTGGTCCCGACCTTCTCCCCAGGTTCACCGAAGACTTCCCCAAGGCTTGTCCCGAGGTTGCCCACCGTCCTGGCCAGACCCATTCGGCGCGGACTCTGGCTCGAGCTGCCGGAGGCCCGGTCCCCATCGACCATCCGTAGGGACGGGCCGGGATCCGCGCTCGCGGTCAGGAGACGCGTGGCGCACCGCGTTTGGGGGTACCGTTGTTGGCGCCGCCGTGAGCTGGTGCTTTGGGGGCTTTGGCTGTTTCGTCCCCGCTGCTGGGCGCGGCAAACTCGCGGCGAACGATCCCGTGGTGCTCGAGGATGCGGCGCTCGAGCTTGGCCATCATCTCCGGGTTCTGATCGAGGAATGCACGCGCATTGTCGCGCCCCTGTCCGATCCGCTCCCCGTCGATCGAGTACCAGGCGCCGCTCTTCTGGACCAGGTTGAGATCGCTCGCCATGTCGATGACCTCACCCGACAGGCTGACGCCCCGGCCGTACAGGATGTCGAATTCCACCTCGCGGAATGGCGCGGCAAGCTTGTTCTTGACGACCTTGACGCGAGTGCGGTTCCCCACGACCTGCATCTCCCCCTTGGCGGCCGCTACCCCGGTCCCCGCTTCCTTGATGGCGCCGACTCGCCTCACGTCCAGACGGACGGACGAGTAGAATTTGAGGGCCTGGCCTCCGGTCGTGGTCTCGGGACTGCCGAACATCACCCCGATCTTCATTCGGATCTGATTCGTGAAGAAGATCATGCACTGCGAACGGGAGACGGTCCCCGTGAGCTTGCGCAGCGCCTGACTCATCAGCCGCGCCTGCAGCCCCACGTGGGAGTCCCCCATGTCGCCCTCGATCTCCGCCTTGGGAACGAGCGCCGCCACCGAGTCGACCACGACCAGATCCACCGCCCCGGAACGCACCAGCATCTCAGCGATCTCGAGGGCCTGCTCGCCGAAATCGGGCTGGCTGATCAGAAGCTCGTCGGTCTTGATGCCAAGCTTCTTGGCGTAGGTCACATCGAGGGCGTGCTCGGCATCGATGAACGCAGCCACCCCGCCCTGGCGTTGGACGTTGGCGATGGCGTGAAGGGTGAGCGTCGTCTTTCCGCTCGACTCGGGACCGTAGATCTCCACAATCCTGCCGCGCGGATAGCCACCGATCCCGAGGGCGACGTCGAGCCCGAGCGAGCCCGTGGGAATGACGGGAACGTCGCCACCGATCGTCTCGCCTTCCTTCAGCCGCATGATCGCGCCGCGGCCAAACTCCTTCTCGACGCTGGCCAGCGCCAGCTCGAGTGCCTTGGTTCGCTCCTTCTGGTCCATTCGCTGTCGCTCCGGCGCTAGAGGTGGGGATGACGTAGCGCGCGCGCCAGGAGTCGAACAGCGACCACCGTCGTTGCCCAACGGGCCTGGTCGGTGACCCGAAGCGGCTCATGGCGCCGTGGCTGGCCACGCCGCGCGTGGGACCTTACGTACTGCGCGGTTGTTCAGATGTCAAATCCCGAGGCTCTCCGGTCGGAACTTGATGGACCGCACAGGCTGGTCGGTCGGGGCTTCGGGCGTCGGCCGAGTGGTGGGTGAAGAGGAACGACGGACCGACGCTCGCGAGAGAGTCAGCGGCGACGGTCGGAGACACCCAACCCCTTGGCGACCGCGCTCGCCAGATCTGGTGCTGCGTCTCGGGTCGTGGGTGGCGAAGGCGAATTCGCCTCGAGCTCGCATCGATGCTCGACAGGGGCGATGGGCGCACGGGGGGCCACGGCGGCGGATGCCGCCACCACGGGAGGGAGCTTAGGGGGGCTCGGTGCCGCGGTCGAGGACCAGCTGCCCAACCCGAGCCCGGCAAGGAGGCCGCAGACACCAGTGGCAGCCGCCACCAGAAGGACCCCTCGTCCCGCGGACGTCCGAACCGACACGATGGCGCGCGGGATCCCCCCACCCGCGGCGGCCTCCGCCCGCGATTGGAAGCGGTCAGTGACGCGTCGCCGAGGCGCCATGAGAGCCCGAGCCGCCGGGGCGGCAATCCGTTGTCCGACCCGTTCCAGTCGCTGGGCAACCTCGACCGCAGAGGAGAACCGGTGCGCGACGTCCTTGACCAAGCACCCCTCCACGGTGTCTGCCAAGGCGCGGTCGAGCCCTGGCACCACCTCGGAGACGGGTATGTGGGGCCGTGAGAGAACTGCGAGCAGGGTGGCATTCTGGGTTCGCTCGTGGAACGGGAGCGTTCCGGTGAGCGATTGGTAGAGCAGGACCCCTAGTGACCAAACATCGGAGCGGGCGTCGACGTTCTCGGCGCCAGCGGCCTGCTCGGGACTCATGTAGGCGGGCGACCCAAGCAGGCTCCCGGTGAGGGTCACGGGGTGAAGGGCCGAGCTTGGCTCCGTGATCTTGCTCACGCCAAAGTCGAGGATCTTGGGGCGAGGTGGCCCGCCGTCGGAGGTCTTCACCAGGAACACGTTCGCGGTCGAGAGGTCCCGATGACAGATCCCGCACGCGTGTGCAGCAGCCAAGGCGCGCGCTACTTCCGCGAACATCGCGCAGGCCTCGACCGGAGACATCCGACGCTCCCGTGCCAGGCGCTCCGCGAGGCTCTCGCCGCGGAGTAGCTCCATGACGAGGTAGGGACGGCCGTCGGGTGCCGTGGCGGCGTCGAAGACGCGGATGATCGCGGGATGATGGATGTGCGAGGTGGCTCGGGCCTCACGAACGAAGCGGAGCCGGGCCTCGGCGTTCCCCGCGAGGGAGTGGAGGAGGATCTTGATCGCCACCTCTCCATGCGTGCGCTCGTGGTGGGCTTCCCACACCTCGCCCATGCCACCCGCCCCCAGGCGCCGCACGAGTCGATACTTCTTGGAGAGGATGTACCCAGGCTCCACGGGCGCCATGGTCCCCGAGAGCCATCGGTTCGGGCAAAGAAACGGGAAGTCGACCCCAGGTCAGATCCCCTGGCCGATCGACCGCCCGACCCCCCCTACTGCTTCTGCTGCGGCGGGCGAACAGCGTTGGCGAGCTGCGCTTGCTGCTTCTGGAGAAACTGCGCAACCATCCGGGATCGTTCGATTGCGAACTGCTTCACCTGGGCGTTCTGGGAGCCGGCCAGCGCGTTCAGCAGCTTGGTCACCCGCTCGATGTCTCGGAGCTGGAACAGTGCCTCGAAGTAGTTGTTGGCGAGCCTGACGTCCCGCGCCATCAGCGCCTCGGCGGGCCGCAGCACCTCCACCACCTGCTGCAGGTCCCCCTTCTGCCCGTAGAGCGCCGAGAGGCAGACCAGCGCGAGCGGGTCCCGCGGGCTCCGCTCCACGGCCTGTTTGGCGAACCCGAGCGCCTTGTCGCGAGTCTCCTCGGCGTTCGAGTAGAAGCCCTGGAGTGCGACAAAAGGCGCCGCGCTCTTCTTGTTGGGTTCGGCGGCGGCGAGCGTCTCCACGCCGACGATCGCGGCCTCTTCGCCCTCGCGCTCGCGGACCTGGTTGTAAAGGTAGGCCCATGCGTCGACGCTGTTGGGATCGATCTGGATGGCTCGCTCGACCATCGTACGCTCGGCGGCGAGGTCCTCTCTTGCCTTCATCACCTTGGCGAGGTGCAGGGACGGCAGGGGGTTCTCCGGGAGGAGGTTCTGTGCGCCGCGGAGGGTCCCTTCCGCGTCTTCCCACTTCTCTTGATTGAGCTGAGCAACGCCAAGTCCGAGCCAGTCGTCTCCGGTTCCCCCGTTGGCCACGACCTTCCCCATCACCTTCTCGGCCTTCTCATGCCGGCCGTACTTCATCAGCTCTTGGGCGAAGAGGCGACCACGGTTTAGGTCGTCCTTGTTCTCTTGCCAATGCTTCTCGAGCCCCGCGAGGAGATCCTCGAGGCCGATCGCCACGGGGCGCCCCTCCGCGTCCTGCACCTGCACGGCGGGTCCGTTGAAGCCAAGCAGCTTCCACATCTGATCCAGATCGAGCGCGACCGGCCCCTGCTCGAGCTTGGTGAGAAGCTCGTCACTCGGCTTGGCCATCGGGACGACGATCAGCGCATTGCCGGGCACGCCGCCGGGGAATGCACTGACGGGGGCCACGATGGCGGCACCTCCCTGAAGGTGAAGGTTCGTCCCCTGGGGTCCGGCGTTCGGCGAGGGCTTGGACTGGCTCATGATGAATATCTCTCGTTGGCTCCGCTGGAGCGCGGCAAGTTCAGGGCAGCGACCCGGAACCCGCGCCGGCACGAACGGAAGGCCGGCAAACTAGCAGCGCAAAAAAGGCGCGGCAACACCGGCGATAACACCACACCCTCGAGGTCACCAGCAGGCGCATTCTCGAGGGTGCCGGGGGTCCCGGGGGCCTCCCCGGCGCCATCGGCGACCGAACCCAGCCACGGGGCCGATGGCGGTGGAGGGTCGAGCGGGCTATAGGATGAAACGGCGTCGCAGCATGACCGCGATCTACGTCCTCCTCGGCATCCTCGGGCTCGCGCTCCTCATCATCGTACACGAGTCGGGACATCTCGTTATCGCGCGCGCGTTCGGGATGCGCGTGGTGCGCTTCAGCATCGGGATCGGCCCCGTGCTCTGGCGACACCAGCCCCGCGGCAGCGAGACCGTGTACCAGATCGCGCTCGTTCCGTTCCTCGCCTACGTGCAGATCTCGGGCCTGAATCCCTACGAGGAAATCGATCCCGAGGACCGCTCGAGCTACGCCAATGCGTCGGTGGTCGCCCGTATCTCCACCATCTTCGCCGGGCCGCTCGCCAATTACCTCTTCGCCTCCGTGCTGTTCTTCGCCGCTGTGATGGTGGCGGGCGGCGTGCTCGAGCCCTCGCTCGAAGTCAAGGTGGTGCCCGACCGGGCCGCAGCAGCCGGCGGGATGCGGGACGGTGATCGCATCGTCGCCATCGACGGGGAGACGTTGCGCGATTGGGACCACATGCGCGACATCGTGCGTGATCGCCCGAACGCGCCCATCGACCTCACCGTGCAACGCGGCGAGGAGATCCTGCACCTTGCCATCACTCCCCGGTACGACGCCGAGCAGGGCGGTGGGTTGATCGGGGTGTACTCCGCTCGTGAGGAGCGGATCCCGATGTCGCTCTCCGAGGCGACCATCTACGCCGTCGTCAAGCCCCCCGTGGTGGTGAAGGCGACGGTGGTTTCGCTGGTCGAGCTGATCACCGGCCGACAGAAACCGGAATTCATGGGGCCGGTGGGGATCGCGCAAACCACGGGTCGCGCCGCGCAATCGGGCTGGGACACGTTCTTCCTCTGGCTCGGGATCCTCAGCGCCTACTTCGGAGCGTTCAATCTGTTCCCCTTCCCCGGGCTCGACGGCGGGCGGCTGGTCTTCCTGATCTACGAAGCGGTGACGCGCCGTCGTCCGGACGCCCGCATCGAGGCGCACGTCCACGCGGTGGGACTCATCGTCTTGCTCGCCCTCATCGCTGTGGTCACGGTGTCAGATTTCCGTCGCATCGTGACCGGAAGTCCCGAACCGGACGCGCCAGCCTCTTCCGCCAGCGCCAGACCGCCCGCCTCTGGTGCCACTGCCCCGCCGTCGGCCACCGCGAGACCTTGACGGGGTGGCCGGGGACGGCCCACTGTCGGCGGCAACTGCAGGGCCCCTTGAGCGTCGAACGAGTCATCTACCAGTCGCGCGGGCTTCGAACCGGGGAGCTTGGCACGATTCGCCTCGTCCGGAATCGCGGCCCGGTCGTATTCCGGTTCGGTGACAAGGAGTTCGCGCGCGACGCGATCGAGTTCACGGGCGGGCCGCACAGCTCGGTCGCCAGCCTCGGTGGACGCTTGATTGCAGGCCTGGAGCCGGTCCTCGCGGCCCTTGCCGGGATGTCGGTGCACAGCAGCGTCGAGGTCCACCTCGACGGACGGGAGCTTCCGGTGCTCGACGCGAGCGGACTCGAGATCGCGCTCGCCCTCCGGGCGCTCGCGGCGCCGCGCGATCGCCCTCGCCTGCGCGTCGTCCAGTCGGGAGAGGTGCTGGCGGGACGTGCACGCTACTCGTTCGAGCCGCGTCCCACCGTCGAAGTGGTCGCCGAGGTCGATGGTCCCGCCGGCACCAAGCAACGCGCCCAATGGGACGGGACGCCCGCCGCGTTCCTCGCTCGGGTGTCCGCCCGACCACTCCAGATCGGTGGCGTCGAGAGTGTCCGGATCCTGACTGGCGAATCCGTTCCGCCATCGTCAAATGACCCGCCGTCATCAGCCGCCGGGCGCCAGTTCGATCACGACGAAGCACGCGGAGCACTGCTCCGGTTGCTCGCGGATCTGTACCGCTTCGGCGGACCGCCGCTCGGACGAGTATTCGCCCGACGCCCAGACCACACCGCGAGCCAGCGTGCCCTGGGGCAGGGGCTCAAGTTCGGTCTCCTGGAGCGCCTGCCACCAGCTTGACCCGCACCCCGGCCCATCGCGACCGGGCAGGTGGGCATCAGCTCCAAGAGAACCCTCGCTCGTCGCCTTCTCCCCTTTGGCCTGGCAGGCGGCAAGGGGGGCGATTCCTCAGAACTCTGGTACGATCCTGCCGGTGATCCTCCGTCGGTTCGGTCCCCTCCTGGTCCTCCTCTGCGCGATCGTCGACGCCGGCTGCATGGCACCAACCGTGAGTCTCCGCGAGGGCTTGCGGGAGTATGTCGCCGACGACTACGAGTCGGTCCTCAAGACGTGGACCCGGGAGAAGCGCCTGGTGAGCGTCCGCGAGTTCGACAACGTGCTCACCGCAACGGCCACCTACGAGTCGTGGGACTTCCGTTGGGCGTACGTCATCAGATACGCAGAAGACTATCGCCTCACCGTCGACCAGCGGCGGGAGCTCCTCGAGGCGAGCCTGGCGGAGACCAGAGAGTTTCACCAGTTCTATGTCGCCCTCTACGCCAAGCGACCGCGCTGGGCGGATCTGAACGCCGACGATCCAGCGTGGATCGTGCGGCTCATTGATGACCTGGGCAACGAAACCGCGCCCAGCCTCATCGAGGCGGTGGCGAAGCCGGGAGCCCCCGAGCTCACCTACTTCCCCTACACGACCCCGTGGCGGAAGGCGTTTCGAATCCGCTTTCGAAACATGCGTCCCGACGGACGGCCCACCATCTCTCCGCTCGCTCGTTGGTTCGGTCTGAGGTTCGCTGGGGCCCAGGGCCATGACGAGCTGTCCTGGGTGGTCACCGAGCAGTAGGGGATCGGTCAGCCCCTACCCGGTCGCCAGCACCTCGAGGAGCGGCGGAACGCTCACGAGAAGCTCGTGCGTTTCGTGACGCGGGACGTGAAGCAGGAGAGCACCGTCGACGCCCGCCCGCGCCGTGGACGGCGCGGGGCTGGACGCTGGAGTTTCGGCTGGAAACACCAGGTCCCCAGGCATAAGCTCCTGGATCGTGCCGTCCGCGCTCACGATCTCGACCCGGCCCGCGCCGACCACCGACATCCCCTGCACCGGACGCCCTACCTCGACGAATACGTCCCGTGGGAGTAGTACGCGGACCTCCGCCTTGGCGAACACGCTCGCAATCAGGGACTCGTCGAGCCGCAGGCCGAGCGGGCCCGACGCCGCCCCAGCCATGGCGTGGAACCGATCCGCGACCTCCGTGAGCTCGTCGCCAACCCATGGAGAATCCCCCAGCGCCACGTCGAGCGCCGCCTGGTCCCAGGTCGCCACGGCCGCGCCATCTGGTCCCGCCACCACGCTGAGCGCGATGCCCGAAAGGGTCCCGCGGGTGAACACGACCTCGCCCTTCTGCGCATAACCACAGGGAGCGTCGGAGACCGCGGGCATCACGCGGACGTCTCCCTTCACCACCAACGCTACCGCGAACGCGCCCACCACCTCCTCCGGCTGCAACACCTGAAGCTTGGCGCGCCGAGCCAAGATCTGCTGCGAGTCGACCGAGAGATCCTGGAGGGCACGCACGGTGGAGAGGCGCACCCCGAGCACAGCCGGCTCGGATTCGGCGAAGGATGGCCGATCCTCATCGGCAACCGGGGGTGAACGGTCTTCGTCCGCGACGAAACCGCCAGGTTCAGGCCCCAGCAATCCGTGCTCGGTAGCCGTACCATCGCCGCCGAGGACCAGATCCGCATCGTCCGCTCCCTCGAAGGTCGGCGCCTCCGGCAGGAGGGAGTCCGTGCTCCCTGCCGGATTCGCGGCGTCGAGGTCCGGCAGGTCCGGCACGCTCGGTTCGCGCGGGCGCGCTTCCTCCATCGGCTCGGAATCCAGCGCCGGGAAGGACCCACGAGCAGCCGATTCGGGCAGAGACACCTCGGGCTCGAGCATCTCGTCCTCGTCGGTGGGGGTCCCCCGGAAGGGCCGTGGCTCGTCGTGGACGAGCGGCAGGCTGACCTCCGCATCAACGTGCGGCATCGGGTGCTGCTCTGACTCGGGGTGGCTGAGAGGGAGCTCGGGCAAGACGCCTTCGACCTTGGCAGGCTGAGGTCGCGGGTGCTCTCTCTCGGGCGCGACCGATTCCCTCGGGGAGTCCCCCGTGACGCGACGGAAAGGACGCGGAGTGCCGGGCGTTGGTCGTTGCGACGAGTAGCGCCGCGTCGGTGCTGTTCCGGAATGAGAATCCGACACCGGCGTCGGGGTCATCGCAGCCGGCCGCCGGGACCCCGCCGAGCGAACGGGGGGTGTCACTGGTGTCTCAGCCAGTGGCCGTTCGGGGCGGGCGGGACGAAAACCCGCAGGCTCCGGCGGGGAAGACGTCACGTTGGGTGGCCTGGATGGCGCACGGCTCGGCCCCCGGAAGAAGGAGCCGGCGCGGCTCGAAGGCGGCATGGAGCGGGTGGAATCGGCGCTCCGGAAGGGCGGGCTCTCCTCGCTCGGCCGATCGCCATGGTCGTCCTGGGGGTGGGCGATCGCGTTGAGGGCAGTCCGCCGGCCCGGCGCTGCCGAGCTCGGACGGGCTGGTTGAGGAGGAGGGGTGTGCCCACCCTTCAGAGGTGGCGGCGGAGGTCCGGGGGGTGGCGGCCGACCCGATAGCCCCGGAGGTCGGGGCGGTGGCGCGGGAAGGGGTGGTAGCCGCGGGGGTCTCGGAGGTGGCGGAGGCTCGCTCGAGACCGTGATGTCGATGCCCTCGATCGTTTCGAGACCGTCGTCGTCCTCGTCGTCGGGAGAGAGGGAAGCCAACGCACCATAGGCGGGTCCCAACGGCGACCCTGGATGCTGGGGCGCGCGGGGATCCCTGGTGCCGACCCCCTCGGGCCCGGGCGAGACGGATCCTCCCCCACCTCGACGCGATATCCGCTGAGCAAGCCGAGTCGCCGCGCCTTCGAGGAAGTACGATCGGGGCGTGTGCCCGGCCTCCGCTGCGGCGACCACCGCGCGCCTCAACCAGGTAATGGCGTCTTCGTAGGCGCTCCGCCGCCATTCGACGGCGGCGGTCTGGAGCGCCCAAGCAACGTCATCATCGTCCCCGTCGAGCGGCTGGGGAATGCCTTCCACCTGGCTGGGGTCGACTGTCATCGGGTTCCTGCAGAGTGGCGGTCAGGCTGGGGCAGGATGCGAGGGGGACCGAACACGCGGTGTCCTCGATGCGAGCCACCCTCCAACGTCGCGGGTGGCTGGGTGAGCGGTCTACGCCAGCTCCCTAGTCGTTCCAGTACCATAGGTGGGCGCAAGCGCCCCACAAAGATCAGCCGACGCGGCCGGGCGAGGGGGGCAGCGGTGGAGGGGACCCCCGAAGGCCCCCGTCAGCGCCCGACCGACCCCCTACGGCTCGTCCCGGCGAGTGCCGCTCCTCGTCGGACGCGAACGGCGAGGAAGCGCTCGCCTCACTGGGGTGCCACGAAGACCTCGCGATCCTTGACGCCGTTGGCCGGTCCCACCACTCCCTGACGTTCCATCGTTTCCACGATCTTTGCCGCACGGTTGTAGCCGATCCCCATCTTGCGCTGCAGCCACGAGGTGGAGCATCGCTGCGTCTCCGCCACGACCTGTACCGCCTCGTCATAGCGCGCGTCGGTGAGGTCCGCCGGACCGTCGGCGGCATCGTCTTCGTCCGCAACCCGCAAGATGGCGTCGTGGTACTGAGGGGTGCCCTGCGAGCGCAGGAAATCCGTCAACGCGGCGACCTCCTCCTCGCTGATGAACGGACACTGCACGCGAAGCATGTCGGTGCGACCGTTCATCTTCACGAGCATGTCGCCCTTGCCGAGCAGATGCTCGGCCCCTTGCTCGTCGAGGATGGTGCGGCTATCGACCTTCTGCGCCACCCGAAACGCGATACGAGAGGGGAAGTTCGCCTTGATCATCCCCGTGATGACGTCGACGCTCGGCCGCTGCGTGGCGAGGATGACATGAATGCCCGCAGCGCGGGCCTTCTGGGCGAGCCGCGCGACGGAGACCTCGACGTCCTTCCCCTGTTGCATCATGAGATCGGCGAACTCGTCGACGACGACCACGATATAGGGGAGCCTTCCGGGGAGGTTCACCCCGTCTCCCCCGTCCTTGGCGGCAGAGACACTGACGACCGCTCCCTCGGCGGTCAGCGCGTTGAGTCGTTCGACGTCCGGTGCGGGGATCTCGCCACGCACGACCCGATCGACCCAAGCATTGTAGGTTCGGACGTTCTTCGTTCCGGCGTCCGCGAAGAGCTGATACCTCCGTTCCATCTCGTCCACCGCCCAACGCAACGCCGCCGCCGCCTGCTTCATGTCCGTCACTACGGGCAGCAGCATGTGCGGTATGCCGTCGAAGGGAGCCAGCTCCACTACCTTCGGGTCGATCATCAGGAGGCGAAGCTCGTCGGGAGTCCGCGAGAAGAGCAGGCTCGCCAGCATCACATTGATGCCAACGCTCTTTCCTGCGCCCGTCGCCCCCGCGACGATAACGTGGGTCATGGCGGTAAGGTCGGCGTAGAAGGGCTTGCCGACGGGATCGCGACCGAGCACCATGGGGAGCGGCTCCGTGCCCGCGAGGTCGGAGAACCCTCGGTGTTCGACCAAATCACGGAGGAAGACGCGGGGACGGTGGTCATTCGGAAGCTCGAAGCCGATGCATCCTTTCTCGGGGTGGGGGTTGATGCGCACCTTCCGCGACAATCCGAGCGCGAGGTCATCGGCGAGACCCACGACCTTGCTGACCTTGGTTCCCGCCGCAGGCTTCACCTCGTAGGTCGTCACCGTTGGTCCAGGACGGATGTCGGTGACCCGCGCCGATACACCGAAATCTGCCAAGGTCTTCTCGAGCAAGCGAGCGTTCTCCTTCAACCGATCCTCGTCATCCCGTTGGATCTCGTCGGGCGATTGTTCGAGAAGGGACGGAGACGGCATCTGGAACCCATCCCGCCGCTCGGCACGGCGATTCGCTCGGTCGACCTTCTGCTCGGGGCTGGTGTCCACGATCCGCGGTCCCACCTCGCGGCGGGCTCGTTCCTTGCGCGGCTTCTTCGCGACGGACGGCGGGTCGGCCACCTCACCCGCTTCGGCGCTGGAGAGGAGAGCGCCCGTGGCCTCTACATTGAATGGGTCTGGATCGACGGACAACGCCAGCGGCGAGCCGACGCTGCTTGCGACGAGGAGGGACGCATCGGAGGCGGGGCCCCAGGAGCCCGACCCCAATGCCCATTCCGGCGTGGCGGATGCGAGTGGGGGTTCCTTCGTTGGGTCCGCCTCGAAGACGAAGCCGTTGCCTCGAAGCGCGTCCGAAACCGCCAACGGCAATGCGCCCGGCGACTCGAGCGGAGGGATCCAATCCCCCTCTTCGTCGCTGCCAAGACGCGCGAGAATGGCCTCGTCGGAGAGGTCACGGTGGATGCTGGGCGCTGGCGCCTCGACCTCCCCATGCTGCTCGCGCCGGATCCGCCAGGCCTCCGCCCAAGCGCCGGCAACCCGCCCCGCCGTGCCACGCAGCCATCGGTCGACGACGCGAGCGAGGGCTGCGAGCCGAGTGCACCAGGCGATGAAGGAGAAGCTGGCCCGCCCGACCAGGATGAGCCCGATCACGGTGGCGCCGACCAGGAACGAGCCGAGGGTCGAGAAGAGGCCGCGCATCAGCTCCCCGAACAGGAGCCCGACGTTGCCACCGCTCGAGTACTCACCGAATACGTGCGCCTCGGGGGCCAGGACCTGAGCCAACGCGGCCAGCACGACGCCGATGACCAGATCCCCTGCGATCCGCAGCCCGAGGGCCGGTAGCTCCCCACCGCGGAGCCAGGGAAGCCCGAGCAGGGACAGCTCCACCACTCCGAGCCAGGCAACCACTCCGAAACCCTGGACCAGGACCCTCGCGATGGTCGCGCCCACCGGCCCCACGAAGTCGGCCCCACCGAGGCCCGGATCGTAGGGCGCGCCTCGAAAGCTCACGAGGGCAAGCGCGAGAAAGGCGGCCAGCGCGAAGAACAGGAGGGCGCCGACCTCGCGACCGCGCCGGACCACCAGGGGTAGTCTCGGCGGCACAGCGTCGCGATCCGGCTCGCAAGCCGCTTCCGACTCGTTCACGGCTCGGGAGAAGGGACGGGATCCCATGTTCTACCTTTGAGTACATTATCCTACCTTGTCCAGGCAAGTCCACGGCGCCAGTCGGCGACCCGATGGTGCCCAACGTACCCATCCACCTCGCTTGAGTACCCGTGGGGTCGGCCTGTACTATCCTCCGGCTCGGTCCGGGGAGAGAGGGCCGTCGAAAGGCTTACAACGGAAGGGATCCTCATGCAATTGCTGGCATGGCGACAGAGCCTGCGCTGGCTTGGGCCCGCCGTGTTCATCGTCGCGATGGGAGTCGGGTGCCGGACCTCGACCAGTGACGTCCATCGGTGGGGCAACACGAAGCAGGGACCGCGAAAGCTCGTGGCGGTGCTCACCCATGACAAGTACCTCATCGACCTCAGGGTCGAGGCGGCGAAGACCCTCATCGAGATGAAGCCACGCAACGGCAAGCGGGTGGGCATCGTTGGTGAGGAGGGAGAACCGGACAACCGCGGGGTGATCAACGCGATCGCCAGTCTCCCCGCGGACGAGCGCAACGAGATCGTGGGGCGCCTGGTGCCCATGCTCGTCGCCGAAATGGGCAAGCCAATACCCTCACCTCAGGCTGGTCAGCCGGCACCGGTCGACACCTCCTTCCCCTTCAAGGACGCGGCATTCGCCCTGCTGACCTACGAGCGGGAGAGGCTGGTCCAAAATCCCGCTGATCGTAGCCTGCTCGAGCAGGCATTGGCGGCATGGTGCGTGGTCGACTTCGCGCGAAGGGTGGACGACCCTTCTCAGCTGTTCGGCGTGGAGCAGGTCCTCAAGTACCTCAAGGCCGACGGAGTACGGGCGATGCCAATGCTCCTCGCGCCGGAGGGGAAGAAGACGGAGCTCATCGCATCGCTGATCGCCGACCTGGGAGACGCCAAGACCAAGCTTGCGGCGAGCCAGCGCCTGGTCAAGATCGCGGCGGACATCGCGTCGCCGCAGTGGAAGGAGCGCAAGAAACCGGCGGTAACGGCCGCGAACGAGGCCTCGAAGCTGAAGCCGACACCGGAGCAGTTCGAGGCCCAGCTCGACCAGTACCAAGAGGAAGAGCTGCTTCGGATCTTCAGCTCCATGAAGCGGGTCGCGGGCGTCCCCATCGTGGAGTACCTCCTCTCCTTCGCCAAGGACAGCAGCCGCCCCGAGAAGCGTCGGGCAGCCGCGCTCGCGGCCCTTGAGGGGAACATCGTCAAGAGCACGACCTCTGACGGCGACGCGAAGACGTTGGAGCAGATCGGTACGGTGATGGAGATCGCCCGGTCGGACGACACCCCCGATCAGGTGCGGGAGCAGGCGCTCCGGCGGGTCGGCGAGATGCCGCGAAAGCTAGTGGTGGAGCGCCTCTTCGAGCTATTCCGCCACGAAAAGTGGAAGATCCGCTGGATGGCGGCCGACCTTGTCCTCAGCATGAGCGACTCGGAGCAACTGGCCGAGGTCCTGACGAAGCTCAGCGAGGCCACCAAGAAGCTGGCCATCGCCGAGCCCCTCCAGTACGGCTTCCGCATCGGCGAGCTCAAGGGCAAGACCAAGCCGGCCGCCCTCGCTGCCCAATTTGCGGCCGCGAACCAGCCAATTGCGGCGCGCTTCAGCGGCCTAGGGTACTACTTCCACTATGGAACCAAGGCCGAGTTGCCGCTGGTGACTACGTTCGAGAACGACACCACCAAGGTGCCGGAAGCGCCGGACTGTGAGGGGAACGATCAGGGGTGCGTGTGGGAGTGCGAAGTCGTCGAGGGGGAGTCACGCTCCGTCAAGGAAATCGCCACGCTCGGGCAATTCGTGAAATTCTGCATCGAGCCAGCCATGGAATCGCGTAAGGACCCTCCGAAGAAGAACGCCGACCCGAGGGAGTAGCGCACGCTCCGGGGCCAACGCACACCACGACTGGCACCCGAGCCTTGCCAGGAACCATCGCATGACCGCCGACCCGAACAAGAAGACTCCGCGCAGTTTCCAGTGCCGCGACTCGCTCTGGCACAAGTTCGAGCAGATGGCGCGCGAGCTCGAGTGCTCGGTCGACTACCTCATCAACGACGCGATGAAGCAGTACGCGCGCCAGCGCGGGTACTCGAGTACGTCGACCGCTGCACCCATGCCGGCAGGAGCGCTCCCGCCTCCCACATCGGGGGGACAGCCAAGCAGCGGCCAGCCGGCGGCGGCGCAGCCAGCGCAGCCCGGCCGCGCCCACCCACCGGCCCCGCCGGCGACATCCCTCCCTCCGCTTCCGCCACCGGCGCACCACTCCCCAGGGGTTCCATTGATCCCTCCGGCGCCCCACCCGCCGGCCTTGGGACCAGCGAGTCCCCCCGCGGCGCACGCACCCCCACCCCCGGTGACAGCCATCCGGAGACCGGGCAGCGGTGCCCTGCCAGCCCCGAAGCCGTCGCTGCCACCGCCCGTGCCCCCCGGTCCACTCCCGGCGCCGAACCAGACGCTCCGCCTTGCCTCACCACCCCCCATTGGCGGTCGACCTTCGCCCCCTCCTGCACCCCCGGTTCGCGGGACCCCGCCTCCCCCGTTGCCTCCGGCCGCCGGTGGATCGGGACATGCCGCTCCGGGGCGGCTCTCGATCTACTACGCCGGTGAGCGTTTCGGGGTCAATAAGGATCGCTTCATCATCGGCCGTGGCAAGCAGTCGAGTGACTTGACCATCAAGGATCCCAATGTGTCGCGGCAGCACGCGATGGTCGAGTTCTTGAATGGGCAATATTACATCGTGGACATGGGCTCGACCAACGGCGTCGAGTACGCTGGGCAGCGCGTGCAGCGGAAGGTGATCAACGAAGGCGACGTCTTCAAGGTCTGCGACCACGAGCTCCGCTTCTCGTTCCACTGAATCCGTGAGCGCGAAACCGCAGGGCGCGAGGCCTCGGCGGCGCGAACCAGGACAGGGGCCACGCTGCTCCTACGAGGGGGCGCGGTGCGCCGCCGGCCGCGACCCGCACGGGGCTCCCTCGAGCGGTAGCCTGACCTGGGCCCCGGCGAGGGGTCCACCCTTCGGCTCGATCGTGTTGATGGCGGCTTCGCACCGCCAGCCCCAGCCGGGTAAGGCCCTGTGAACCTGCACCGGCACCTTGGCCTGCGCCTGGGGGTCCTTGCTGGTCAGCCGGAAACCGCCCGCAGCCTGGATGGTTTCCGGTGTAGGCTCCGAGCGATGACGCGTCGTCCACTCGCCGGGGCCGCGGTCCTTGTCTTGGTGGCGGGTGCGGCCCGAGCGCAACCGTGGTTGGAGGGTCCCGTCCCACGCGCAGTGGTCGAAGCGAAGAGCGTCCGAGTGCTCGGACCGAACGAGCCGCTGTACCTGGCACCGACCATGGACAGCGCCCGCCGCGGAGCCGCGTTGGAGGGCGCCCGGTTGCCGATCTATGCGGCCCGTAGTGGTCCGGGGTGCGAAGGCGCGTGGCTCATGGTCGGAGCGATCGCGTGGGTGTGCAGCGCACGGGTCGAGCTCTCCCCATGGGCGCCAGGTCCCGCGAACATCCCGCCTCGACGGGAACGGGATGGCCTCCCTTTTCGGTACCATTTCGTGGGGGAGTACGGCGCCCTTGGATACCAGGACCTGGTGACCGCGGAGACGGGTCCGCCTGATGCCCAGCTGGAGCCCGGCTTCGCGGTAGCCCTGATGGAGACGAGGGAGCGATTCCCCGGGGACGTGTTCGGTCTAACAACGAAGGGCCTCTGGCTGCCCATGCGTGACGTCAGGCCAGCGCAGCCGTTCCTCTTTCGTGGAAAGGACCTCTCTGGGACCCTCGACGTTGGTTGGGTCTACGAGGCGACGGCGCGCGTATTCGCGAGCCCGGGAGGCCGTCGGCTGGATGAAGAGCTTCCCCAGTTTGCCGCGGTGACCATCCTGGAGCGGCGCTCCGCCCTTGGTCGGGCTTGGTTCCGGGTCGGCGACGAGGCATGGCTCGACGAACGCGACCTCCGCGTGCCCACCCCCCCCAGTCCGTTGCCCTCGATACTCCCGGACGAACGCTGGATCGATATCGACCGCAAGCGCCAGACGCTGACCGCATACGAGGGCGAGCGGCCCGTCTTCGCCACCCTCGTCTCGACGGGCCGCGGTCGTGAGGGTACGGACCAGAGCACCCCGGCCGGGGACCACCGGATCTGGATCAAGCTCGTCACCAGCGACATGGACAACCTCGAGTCCGAGAGCGCCGAGCACCTCTACGCCATCCAGGACGTACCCTGGGTCATGTACTTCGACCGGGCCTACGGGCTCCATGGCACCTTCTGGCACCGATCCTTCGGTCGGACGCGAAGCCACGGTTGCGTGAACCTTGCCCCCCTCGATGCCCGCCACCTCTTCGACTGGACACACCCCCGGCTGCCCGCCGGCTGGTCCGCCGTCCTGCCGACGCCGTACGACCGCGGAACTCTGGTCCACATACGTTAGACTCAGCCCATGGATCTGACCATCGGTCGTGACACCCTGGTCGCTCTCGCCGCGGTCGCCTGGGCGGACGGCATCATGGCCCCCGAAGAGGCGCGAGGCATCCGCGCGGCGGCGCGGCAGCTAGGCCTCGGGGAGGACGACCAGCACACCATCGAGCACGCCATCGAGTTCCGGATCGAGGTGAGTGAGGTGGAAACGCTGCGCATGAATCGCCTCACTCGGCTCTTCACCTTCGCGATCGCGAGCTGGATCGCCACCCTCGACGGCAAGGTCACCGTGGAGGAGGAGACAGCGTTGCGGGCCCTCGGTGATCGCCTGGGGCTATCCTCCGTCGCTCGCGAGCGCGCGAAGACCGTGGCTGTCGCCATTGGTCAGGCGAATAGTGCGATCGAGGCGTATGATCTGGTCAAGCTCCGCTCGCGCCTCAGTGTGGGCCTATCGCAGATCGGCGACGACTGAACCTACGCGACCCGAGCGAAAGCCCCGGAGATGGTGCGAATCGTCCATGCAGCGCGCGACATCGCACGGGTCCGTGACATCTCCACGGTGCTCATCCGCCATGGCTTCGGCGAGGTGGTCGCTCGGCTCGGCATTCGCCGCGGTCGCAGCGCAGGCGAGGGACGACGGCGCGAATCCGTCGTGCCCGAGAGCACCCGCTCCGGCGGGAGCGAGCCACCGGACTCCGCAGACCTCGCTTCCGATGCCACCCCCGAGGACATCGCGCACGGCGACGCCGCTCTGCGGGAGCTCTCTGTCCCGGTGCGCGTGCGTCGAGTCCTCGAGGACCTGGGACCAAGCTTCATCAAACTGGGTCAAATCGTCTCGACGCGTGCGGATGTGGTGCCGCCCGACGTCATCGCCGAGCTACGCAAGCTGCAGGACTCCGTGCCGCCGATCCCCTTCGCGGAGCTCCGCGCGGCGCTCGAGCAGTCGCTCGGCAGGGCCCTCGGGGAGGTCTTCGAGTCTTTCGAGGAGACACCCCTGGCTGCGGGGAGCATCGCGCAGGTGCACCGAGCGCGCGTCCGAGCGGACCACGGCTCGCACGACGTAGTCGTGAAGGTGCAACGACCGGGAATCGCTCGCACCATCGCCAGTGACGTGGACCTGCTCCACACCCTCGCCGGCTGGATCGAACGAGCCATCCCGGAGAGCCGCGTCTACTCGCCGGTCGGGCTCGTGCAACAGTTCGACCACGCCATCACCAACGAGCTCAATTTCAGCCTGGAAGCCGAGAACAGCAGCATCTTCACTCAGAACTTCGAACAGATGCCCCAGGTGAAGTTCCCGCGCGTGTACCGTGAGGCATCCACGAAGCAGGTGCTCACGCTCGAGTACCTCGACGGAAGGAAGGTTTACGATGCGATCGAGGCCGGCTTCGTCGGTCGGAAATTGAGCCAGATCGCCCTCCAGGTGATGGTCAAGCAGATCTTCGAGGACGGCTTCTTCCATGCCGATCCGCATCCCGGAAACGTGATCATCCTCGGCACCCCCGAGCATCCCGTGTTGGGGTTGATCGACCTCGGTATGGTGGGGAGGCTGAGCCCCCGCGTACGCGACCTCACCATCGATCTGATGGTGAGCGCTCTGCGCAAGGACTACGACGGCATCGCGGACGCGATCTACTCGATCGGCAACCCGACCGAGAAGTTCGACCGGGAGGCATTCCGCTCCGAGGTGGGGCTACGTGCCGAGAGGTACCTGGGGCGCCCGCTCAAGGAAGTGCAACTCTCCGGCCTGGTGCGAGACGTCGTGCAGGGCGCTACCCAGTTCGGCCTCAAGATCCCCACGGATTTCACCTTGGTGGGAAAGGCATTGATGACGGTCGAGGGCGTGGGACGCGAACTCGACCCAGACATCGACCTCTTCACCGAGGCCCGCCCCCTGTTCCTCAACCTCCTCAAGAAGCGCTACTCCCCCGAACGTCTGGGGATGGAGCTTCTCCGCCGGGTCGAGCGGCTCAGCGACGCCTCCGACACGCTGCCGCAGCAGATCCACGAGGTGCTCGAGGACCTCCGCTTCGGCCGTCTCACCGTGAATGCCGCCGATCCCGGGATCGTCCGCGCCGCGGACCTCCTCGGCAAGCGGATGTTCGTGGGGCTCATGAACGGGTCGATGCTGGTGTCCGGAACCCTGCTCATCTCGACCCGCTACTGGATAGTCGGCGGACTGTTCCTCCTGAGCAGCATTGTGTGGCTGGCTACCTTCGCCCTGATGGAGCTATACCGAGCGATTCGGGGAGCAGCCACCCGGCGCCGCAGGCGATGAGCCCACACCTCTGCCGTGCGCGGCTCCAGACCTCGACCTTGCCCCACCGAGTCACCGCGGGACGAGCGGCCTCTGGCACGCCCGTCCCCGCGACGGTGCGGAGCCCGCCGATCACGGGCCGAAGGTGACCTTGCCCTGGAGCATGAAGGCGACCGCGAACCCGAAGAGCACCAGCGACTCGACGAGTGCGAGCGCGATGATCATCGGGGTCTGGATCTTCGAGGCGGCGCCGGGATTGCGGCTGATCCCCTCGAGCGCCGCGGCGGCGGCCCTGCCCTGACCGAGCGCGCCACCGAGCACCGCGAGACCGATGGCGATGCCAGCCGCGAGCGCTGCCCAGCCCTTGGTGCTGAACTCGTTGGCGGCCGCGGCACCATCCTGGGCGAACGCGGAAGTCGAAGCAAAGGTGACGAGGGTAGCGACGGCGAGGGCCAGCTTGTTCTTGAACATCTTCTCCCTTTCTGCGTACCCGTCCACGGTGTTCCGTGCTGAAAGGACCGGTCGGCATCCGCGCTGCTGGCGAGGTCCCCCGCGCCGGGTCCCGCGCGAACGGAGTTCGAGCGGAGAAGCGGGTGGGAGGCTGTGCCCGGGGCTCACGTACTCGAGGTACGCTCCGCTCCAAGGTTCATCGCATCGCCAGAAGAGTGGCTTTCGGCCGGATCGGATGGGGGGTGAACGTGTACCTTGTCTGAACGTCGGGGGGATAGCGGTTTTGTCCGGAAGCGACCAGCGGTTTTCGCTGGGGTGACTGGTGGGGCATGAGGCACCGGGGCCAAGGCCCCCGTCGGTGCGCCCGGCTAGTGGTCGTGCGCTTCGTGCTCGGTCGCCATGCCGATGTAGATGGTAGTGAGCAGGGTGAACACCAGCGTCTGCACGATCACGATGATGATCCCCAGGAACTGCACGGGGAGCGGGATCACGAGCGGGAAGATCCCGAGGAAGATCAGGAAGATCAGGTGGTCCACCGCCATGTTGAGCATGAGGCGGACCGCGAGGGTGATCGGGCGCACGCAGAGCGAGATGACCTCGATTGGAAAGATCAGGACGGCCAGATAGGGCGAGGGACCGGCGAGGTGCTTCAGATAGCCCCAACCGTTGACCATCAACCCATAGGCGTTGAACAGCACGAAGACCACGAGCGCACAACCCAACGTGATGTTGAGGCTGCTCGTGGCCACGGGGTTGATGGGGAGGAGGGCGAGCACGTTACAGGAGAAGACGAACAGCGCCGAGGTCCCGATCACGGGGAAGTATCGCTTGGCGCGCTCCTCATCCATGACACTCTTGGCAAGGTCATAGAAGTACTCGAGAAACACCTCGAAAGCCGTACGCAGGGTGAGATGCTCCTCGGGGACCACGGCCCGCTCGACGTCATCGAGCTTGGTGCGAACCAGGAGCGCCATGACGACGATCGCCAAGGCGGTGAGCACCGCCGCCGCGATGGGCTCGAAGCTCGTCCACTCCGGCGCTTCGTTGCCGATGATCGAGTCTCCGATGAGCGACAGGTTCGCCGTCAGGGTTTCCTTCATGTGAGCGAGCACGAAGGTCAGCCACGTGCTGTGTTCGGGCATGAGACTAGGTTCGTCCGTCAGGAGGGGTGGAAGCGCTGAGCTGGGCGGCGATGATGCCGACGGGGAGGGCGCCGTAGCCCAAGACGAGGGGGAGGATATCCGCAAACCCCGCGAATACCACCAGGTAAACCGCCCCACCGAGCAGGACCATCTTCACCGCGCCGACCAGCCCCCAGAAGAGCGTCCGGCCGCCACGTCCGACCAACGCCTCCACGATCTTGCCGATCACCCACAGGTTCGCGAGGCCAAGGAGTGAGCCCGTCGCGGCGCCCACGACCGCCCGTGCGTCCGCCAGCAGCGCGGTACCACCGACGATTGCCGCCCCAAAGACGGCAACCGCCGCCAGCATCCGGAACAGTGACCTAACGTCACGGTTCCGGTCCGCGTCCGTGATATCGGCGTCGCGCTTCAAGCTCCTCCTCGTCTGCTCGCTCCGCAGCCCGGTTCGCGCGTTGGAGGGCACGCCACAAGGAACGGAAACCGGCCATGACCCCGAAACCGAATCCAAGGAGGGTGAGCCAGGGACCCGTGCCGATCTGCCGGTCCAGCCACTGCCCACCGAGCAGCCCGACCAGCACGCTCAGGGCAAGCTCGAGCCCAAGGGTGCCGTAGTCGCCCAGTTCTTTCCAGTGACGCTGCACAGTGGCCCCACCCCGAGGCCGGTAGCATGGGTCGGCCTCTCGGGTCAAACCGAAGCCCTGGGGCCGAAACCCTCACCATGGGCACCTCATGGTATCGTGCCTCCCCATGCGAGCCCCTTCGCCGAGCGGATTCGGGTTCCTGGCGTTCATCACGACCCAGATCCTTTGCTCCTCGGGTCTGGCCCAGGATCTTGTGCCCGCAGAGGAGAGGGCGTCAGACCCAGCCCAGCCCGCGGGTGACCAACCAGCTCCCCCTGGGACCGAGGCATCGACCGTTCCCTCGGAGCCATCAGGTTCGTCGGTGGTCCGGCAGACGCAACCTGCCGCCGCGGTCTACGAGCCACCGCTGCCAAGCGTCGGTCCCGTCTACGAACCGCCTCCACCGCCAGAGGTGGATCACGTGGCTCCGAAGTACGCATTCTGGACAGGAGTCCGCGCGGCTTGGTGGGCGCCATTTGGGGGTGTCTGGAGTCGCTGCTCGGTCATGCACCAGTCCGATTGCATCGAGACCTCGATGGTCCCGCTCCGTGACTTCGTTGGGTCCGGAATTGCGTTGGAGAACGACGTCGGGGCCCGCATCGGACGAAACTACAACGCATACCTCGCATGGGAACACGCTGAGCTTTCCAGCGGGGACCTCGCCTTCAACCTCACCAACGCCTCGGGGGGGGTGACGAGGATGCCCACCTCTCGTGGCGGCAGCACCGATCTCCTCGGTGTTGGGATCCGTTTCAGCAGCAACCCCGACCGCATCGGTCTATTGGTGGATATCCTGGTCGGGTACCGCACGCTCACTGCCAAATGGAACAGGTCCGAACTCGAAGGGGATGCACCAGAGCGCCTGGTGATGAAGGAGTCCCCCTTCGAGTTCCGTTTCGGGGCGGGCGCGGACATCCGAGTGCATCGGCTGCTCTCGCTGTCGCCGCTCCTGACCGTCGGCTCTGGTGTGTTCAAATCGGTGGAGTGGGAGTCCTCGAACGGAAACCGGGAGGATGCCCTCGCTGCCAGCGACGATTACGCACCCCATGGCTGGTTCACGCTCGGGCTGGGCGCGCACATGGATGTCGGCGGCTCCCTCTACAGCGCGGCTCGATCGCGTTGATGGCGGCTTCGCCCCGCGTTCCCCCGGCCGGGGGAGGGCCGGCGGGGCTGCGCCGCCGCACGGATCTGTCCCGGCGGTCCTTCCTGATCGGCTGGAGCCCGCCCTCTACCCGGGTGGTTTCCAGTGCCAGGTACCGATCCGTTCGATTGTCGCGCTCTGTGCCGGACGAGAGCCGCGGGCGGCTACGGCGGTTCGACGTCCGAGATGCGCTCGAGACCCAGGGGAAGGTCCCGAGTGGGGGCTTTCGCTTCCGGGAAGTGGAGCGAGAAGCGGGTTCCGCATGGCGAGCGTGGTTCGCACGCGATGGTGCCGCCATGCACCTCGACGATCTGCCGCGTGATCGCCAACCCGAGACCAGTGCCCTGACCCTTGGTGGTGAAGAACGGTTCGAACAGGCGCGATCGTATCTCGGGAGGGATGCCGACCCCTTCGTCTTCCACCGACACATCGACGCCGCCGGTGGCTGCCGGACGAACCGTCACCGTGATTCGACCTCCGTTCGGCATGGCCTCGCGCGCGTTTCGGAAGAGGTTGAACAGCGACTGGCGGATCTGTGCGACGTCCCCGAGCACGAGCGGGAGCTCCGAACCAACGTCGATTACGACATCGACCTGATGGCGACGCAACTCTGGCCGCATGAAGTCTGCGGCCGCGACGACAATCTCCCCGAGGTCTTCCTGCTCGAGGGTCGTCGGACGTTGTCGGGCAACCGAGAGGTACTGCGCGCTCAGCGAGCTCAATCGCTCGATCTCGTGCTTCACCGCCCGCAGCAGGGACCGTGCCTCCTCCTCGTGCCCGGCCAGCTCCTCCTCGAGCATCTCGACGTTGAGGGCCATCGAGGAGAGTGGGTTCCGTATTTCGTGAGTGACATGGGCCGCCATCTTGCCGATCGTGGCCAGCCGCTCGGCTGCCACCAGTTGCTCGTTGGCCCTCGCGATCGCCATTACCATCCCCTCGAAGGTGGCCGCGAGCTCGCCAATCTCGTCGGGGGTCGCCACCACAGGGCGAGGCGTGAGGTCGCCATTGGCGACGGCCTTGGCGCGCGCCGTCACCTGGGCGAGTGGCATGAGCACACCGCGAACGTGCAATGCCAGCGCGACAGCCACCACGGCAGTGAGTGCGGCCAACCCCACCAGCAGACCCATCGCGAGGCGTTCCCGGGCGCGCGCGACGTCGAGCAGTGCGTCGACGTTTCGTTGTACGCGCTGCTCCAGCACGCTGAGGCGCTTGCGCGCCTGCGACCCACGGGTGACGAGTTCGTCCCGGAGTTCTTCGGCGCGAGCCATATCGCCGCGTTGTAGCGCCTCGAAGAGGCGCGTAATGGCGTCGCGGTCTGGATCCTGAAATACCTCTACCGACTGCGTCTCGTGAAGCAGCTCCTGGCCCACCGCGGCAATTGCCTTCTCGTCGCTCGCGACGAATGCCTCCGCGACCCGGGCGCGTACCTCGGCGTATTTCTTGGGCCGCCCCACGCGAAGCGCCGTCTCGAACCACATGCGCTTGTCCGCTGGGTTCGGGGTCGTGGTCACGTGATTGAGCTGGGAATTCCAGTTGTCCTGGACGGCGACCAGGTCACGAAGGGCGATCGAGAGCGGGAGGTACCCCGAGCGCATCAGGTTCGCCTCTCGAGCGGCGTTGCGCTGCGCCACCACGCTCCATCCGGCGACGATCGCGAAGCCGAGGAGGACGACGGAGAACGACCACAGCACGCGGCGCGCAACCGTCCGACGCCGACCTGGTTCGGGGACGAGCGCTCGGCCAGCGGTCACGTCGAGCTCTTCACGGAAGGACCACGGGTGGACGCGCGGTTGGGTCCCGGACGACCACGCCCGGCTGCCGGGCGACCCGACCCTTCCCCCTCCGCCGCCCCCCGCACCGCTGCCTCCGCGAGCGGGAGCCCGCTCTTCCCCGTCGATACTGCCGGTGTGGGCTCCGCACTAGGTGGGGTGGTCGAAGGCATCCCCAACGCCCGCGACGATGGGCTTTCCCCACGGCGTACCTCCTCGACGCTGGGCTGCGGTAGCCGGATCTCGAAGGTCGCCCCTCTGCTCGACGAGTGTACGGTCACGGTGCCGCCGTGCTCGTCAACGATCTTCTTCACGATCGCCAGTCCGAGACCGGTCCCGCCCTTCTTTCCGGCAGAGACGAAGGACTGGAAGAGCCGTCCTTCGATCTCCTTCGGGATGCCACGTCCAGTGTCCGAGACGGACATCACGATCTCGTCGCCTTCTCGGCCTGCCCGAACCGTGAGACGTCCCCCACCGTCCGTCATCGCCTCGATGGCGTTCCGCGAGAGGTTCTGCAGTGCACGCGCCATCCGCTGCTCATCGAACCGACCCACTGCCTTGGCGTCGATATCCATGACCAGTTCGATGGGCTTCCCGACGAGCTCGAGCTCCAGGGTGTGGCGGACATCGGCAAAGAACTTCTTCAGATACGTTCGCCTTACAAAGATGGTGCGCTCGCCACGCGCAAACTCGAGCACCTCGCGCTGCATGGACGTGAGAACGTCGAACTGACGGAGGACCTCCTCGGCGTATGCGGTACGACGCTCGCGATCGTCGGCGTCCTGCATCAGCTGCACGTAGCCGCTGATCACGGTCATCGGCGTCTTGAAGTCGTGGATCACCTGAGAGAGCAGGCGCCCGATCGTCATCAGGCGTTCGCTCCGTTCGCGCGCCTCGCTCGCTCGCTGCAGCCGCACCGCCGTGGAGACGTTCGCCGCGATGAGACGGAGTAGCGAGCGATCATCCTGGTCGAATCGCCGCGGCCCCATCTTCGAGAACAGACCGATTGCGCCGAGCGGAGCTCGATCTCCCTCGAGCTCGATGAGCAGCGCCGAGTCGACGGGGAACGGGAAGGCTCCCTCCACGCGCGGGCTGAAGGAGGGGTGCCGCTGTGGATCGGTCACCTCCAGAGCCTCCGGTTCACCGAGCGCCGCCGCGAGCAGCCCCTCGCCTTCGCGGACTCCAATCCGTTCGACCTGCTCGGGACGGCTGGGATCGTAGACGTACTCCACGAGCTGGCCCGTTTCCTCGGTGACCAGGAGCATCGCCGCTGCCCGAGCCTCACACGTTGTAGTGGCCAGACCGAGAGCCGCGGCGGCCAGGGCGTCGATAGTCACCGCTCGAGCCATCGCCCGTTCGAGATCGAAGAGGAAGACGAGGTCACGGAGTCGCCGCTCCAGCTGCTCTTTGGTGTCGAGCAACTCCTTGTTCTTCTGGATCAGCGACATGAAGAGTCGCGAGTTGTCGATGGCAACCGCTGCCTGGGTGCAGAGCGCGGTGACCATCGCCTCGTCCTCTTCCCCGAATTCGGCCGCCGTCTGCTTGTTGAGCACTTGGAGCACGCCGATGGTCCGCCCCAGGTGGTTTTTGAGGGGAGCGGCCAACATGCTCGTGGTGCGATAGCCGGTGAGGGCGTCCCATTCGCGCTCGAAGCGGGGGTCTTCGTACGCATCGCGAACCCGGATCGGGGCCCCCGTTTGGGCCACGACTCCCGCGATACCTCGACCCACCTTGATCCGAATCGAGCGAACCTTCTGCCCCACGATCACTCGGCTCACCAGCTCCCCGCCCACCTCGTCGAGCAGGTAGAGAGTGGCCCGATCGGCTTCGACGAGCTCCGTGAGACGGCCGAGGATGAGCTCGAGCAGGTCGTCGAGGTCGAGGGTCGTACCAAGTGCGCTCCCCACCTCCCGCAACGCACGCGACACGCGGCGCTCGCGTGCCAGAGCCGCCTCGAGCGCTACCTGGCGCTGCTCGAGCGACCGGCCCGGCTCCGAGACAGAAGACACCGGTGGATCGAATCACGGACCGGAGGCGAGGTCTACCGCTACCGCTCATCCGTTCAGATCACGGGTTGTTCCTGGTAGAAACTGCCCGGCTGACCCGGCCTCGGCCCGTCGCGAATCCGGGCAACGGTCGGCTGCGAGAGACCCACCGCGCGATCGCGGCGGCCTCCCAGGGCCGCGAACGGTTCTCGAGCCAGGCTGCCCCGAGGGGTGCGAAGTTGCCGCCCCCCCAGCCGTTGGCTATTAGCTCGGAATGGCTTTGAAGCAGCTGCAGCTCTTGGTGCGCGGCCGCGTTCAGGGCGTGTACTTCCGCGCCTCGACGCAGCGCGAAGCTCGTCGGTTGGGCTTGAGCGGATGGGTGCGGAACCGCCCCGACGGCACGATCGAGATCCTGGCCGAAGGCGAAGAGGTCGCGATCCGTGAGCTCTACGGGTGGGCCCAGAAGGGCCCGAGCGCGGCGCGCGTGGACCGGGTGGACGCACGCTGGCGAAGCTTCACCGGCGACTTCCCCGATTTCCGCATCTCCGGATGATTCGAGCCTCCGGGGCCGAGCGCACCATCGATGCCCCCACGTGTGTTCCACCATCTCTGCCTCTCGCCAACCGTCGGTTCACCGCGGTCGTTGCGCCGGCGGGGATCCGTCGAGCGCGCGCCCGGTCGAATCGCTCGCCGCGCTCCATCTTGGATCCTGGCGGGGATCGCCGCGTACTCCTTCGCCGCGACCACCCCTGCCCTCGCGGCCCCACCACCCGCCGCCACCTCCGCCGGCGTGGTCCGTGGTGAGCTTCCTCCGTTGCCGGAAATCCCACCGGCCACCTTGCCCAAACCCGCCCCCGCCGACATCGAGCAACTCGACGCCATCCTCAACACGCTTGTCGCAACGGGGAACGGCGAGCACCGCGCCGCGGCCAGCGAGGTGGCGACCGTGCACGCCGGGCTGGTGCCCGCGATCGCCCAACGCCTCGATCACCTGGCGGATGGCGCGAACCGCGCACGCATGAAGGAGCTCTTGCTCGAAATCCGCAAGGCAGCGCGAGAGGACATCCGTCGCGAGCTCAAGGAATCTGGTCAACAGGGCAAGGTCGAGACGCCGGACTACTTCGAGATGGTCGTGGCGCGCCCTGCCCCGGATCGCGCCGAATGGCGTGAGCTCGTGCAGGCGTTGGCCATGAGCCGAATGCTCACCGCGATCGAGACGGTGCAGAGTGTGCGGGTCCTGGTCGAAGTGTACGCGCGCTTCAACTTCCTCCGCGTTGACACCCAACTCCAGCTGCAGAAGCTCGGCGACCGGGCCATCGCTGGCCTGATCGAGGCGCGACGCCACCGCGCCGCCGAGGTCGGGCGGTGGGCAGCGAGGGAGCTCGACGCGTTCGGACGCGCCATCCCGGGCGAAGCCGTGCAGGTCCGCGATCCGGAGGCACTGGCGGACATCCTCCGCGCGTACGGGCGCGTTCGCGATCCCGACGCGGCGCGCATAGTGGTCTCATTCGCCAACAGCGAGCGGACGCAGCTGCGCGACGCAGCACGTCAGGGGATCGCGATGATGGGCGAAGTGGCCATGTGGCAGTTGCGCGATGCCTACGAGAACACGGTCGGCAAACGCCCGCCGCGCGATTGGTCCTGGCAGCGGCTGGCGCGCAAACTGTTCGCGGAGTACGACCGGCTGCGGCTATCGCAGGTCTATCTGTTGTACGACGAGGGCCGCGCAGCAGAAGCGCGAGGTGATCTTTTCGTCATGCACCAAGCATACGACAAGGTGCTGACGCGGAGCCCCATCTTCGAGCACCGCGCGACGATGGCGGCAGGCTACCTGGCGTTCGCCGCCCAATTCGCTGACCGTGACGCCGCGGCGGCCGCGGGTGCCCTCGATCGCGCCGCCCGGATCACCACCGATCGTGCGCTGCTCGATCGCATCGAGAGCCTGCGACTCACCCTGCACGCCGAGCGGCTGCTCACGCAGGGCGTCGCCGATCAGGAGCTGCTCGTGCGCGCCGTCGATCTCGACGCCGACAACGACCGTGCGCGCCGTCTCATGGCGGGGAGCGTGCCAGACGCGACCCTCCCCGAAGCGAGGCGGAGTCGATGGACGGCAGCTCTGGCAATCGCCATCCTGGCTGCGATCGGAGCGCTCGTCGTCGGCTTCTGGCCGCGCCGGCGACGCGGCGACGAGGACCCTCCACCCAGCGATGGTGGTGCCGGGCCAGCGAGACGGACTGTGAGCGGGCCGTCGCTAGGGTACCCCAACCCAGCCGAAGAGGACTCCGCCGCCGGGGAAGCCGGCACCGGTGACAACGCGGATCCCACCGATGCGCCCGCCGCCGAACCTGTCGAGCCAGACCGTGTCGTCGAGCTCTCCTCGGCACCCCAGCCGATCGCGCTCGAAGGCACGCCAGCTCCGAGCGATGAAGCCGAGGGAGTCCCCCCCGTCGCGCCGCCCGCCGCCGAACCTCCCGAAACGCGCGGTGCCGTCGAGCTCTCCTCGGCACCCCAACCGATCGTGGTCGAAGGCGCGCCAGCTCCGAGCGACGAGGCCTCGAGAATCCTCCCCGAGACGCCGCCCGCCGAACCTGCCAAGACGAGGGGTGACGGTGCTCTCTGCTCTGCGCCCGAGGCGGACGCAGTCGATCCCCCGGCCGCTCCGAGTGAGGGAGTGGACCCCGCCACGAAACCGAACGACCACAGTTGAACGACCAGCCGCGGCTCGGCGGACCCCGCGTGACCGGTCAGCTACTCCGCTGGCGACGCTGGAGGGGGTGCCGGTGGATCGCCGACCGGAGCAGCGCTGGGGGCTCCCTCGACGAACTCGATGAAGGACATCGGCGCGTTGTCACCATGACGTCGGCCAACCTTGATAATCCTGGTGTAGCCGCCGCGGCGGTTCTGAAAGCGCTTCGCGAGATCCACGAAGACCTTCTCTACGAGGTCGATCTTGCGGCTCTCTCCGTTCTTCTCGACCACGCCGAAGCGCCGCAGAAACTGGCTCACCCGCTGGACCGCGGCCTGGCGCCGCGCCCGATCCGCCAAGCTTAGCTCCGCCAGCGGCGTGTAGGCGACCGCTCCGAGCCGCACCGCCTGGGTGATCAACCGCTCTGCCACGCGACGTAGTTCTTTGGCCTTGGCATCGGTAGTCTCGATGCGCTCGTGCGTGACGAGGTTCGCCGCCAACGCTCGGAACATTGCCCGACGGTGACTCGTGTTCCGACTGAATTGTCGTCCCGCTTTACCGTGTCGCATCGTCTGCTCCTACCGCCCGATCGGGCCTCCAGGTGGGTCTCCGTCGATCTCCCGTGCGCCTCGACAGCGGGCCGATCAGCCCTGTGCTTGTTGCTGCTTCCAACGCTCGACCATCTGTGGCCAATTGTCGAACTTCATCCCGAGTCCCAGCCCCATCGTGGCCAGGATCTCCTTGATCTCCTTCAGCGACTTTCGGCCGAAGTTCTTGGTCTTGAGCATGTCCTGCTCACTCTTCTGGACGAGCTCACCGATCAGCGTGATGTTGGCGTTCTGGAGGCAGTTCGCCGAACGCACACTGAGCTCGAGTTCGTCGACCGAACGGAAAAGGTTCTCGTTGAGAGGCTCCTCCTCCTGACCCAGCGACTGGTACGGAGTCTCTTCGGCCTCCTCGAAATTGATCCAGATACTGAGCTGTTCCTTGAGGATCTTCGCGGCGAACGCCACGCCGTCCGAGGGCTTCACCGAGCCGTTGGTCCACACCTCGAGGACCAGCTTGTCGTAGTCCGTCACCTGGCCGACGCGCGCATTCTGCACCGTGTAGTTGACCTTGCGTATCGGCGCGAACAGGGCGTCGATCGGGATCGTCCCGATCGCCATCGTGGGGCTCTTGTTGCGCTCCGCGGGCACATAGCCCCGGCCCACGTTGACCGTGAACTCCATGCAGAGGGGGCCCTTCTTGTCGAGGGTCGCGATATGCTTCTCGGGGTTTAGCACCGTGAGGCCGTCGACGAGCTGGATGTCCCCGGCGCGGACGGGCCCCGGCCCCTCCTTCTCGAGCCGGATGGTGAACGACCGAGGAGACTCCGCCTTCAGCACCACCTCTTTGAGGTTGAGGATGATGTCCGTGACGTCCTCCACCACGTCAGGAATGGTCGTAAACTCGTGGACCGCGCCCTCGATACGAATGGCGGTGATCGCCGCACCCTGAAGGGACGCCAACAGCACGCGACGCAGCGAGTTGCCCACCGTGATGCCGAAACCACGCTCCAGCGGCTCGCAGGTGAACTTCCCATAGAAGGGGGTGGCGGTCTCCGGGTCGAGCGTGATCGCCTTGGGGCGGATCAGGTCGCGCCAGTTGCGGCTCATTATCTGCGTGATCATCCGGATCTCCTGGGCTCGAGGTTCGCGCGATCGTCCCGGGCGCCCCGAGGAATCCGCTCCGCCAGGGTGCCCCGCGATCTGCCCGCGTGGTTCGATTGAAACCTAAGTTCGGTCGAGGGATACGTGGATTTCGAAGAGGGCCGGGTCCTCGCCGGCAGGCCGGTCAGCCAAAAGGTGGCCTTGACGCTGCCGTGACCCGCGGAGCGATCTCAGCGCGAGTAATACTCGACGACCAGCTGCTCCCTCACGAGCGGCTCGTTCATCTCTTCACGCACGGGGAGGGACTTGAAGACACCGGTCAAGGTCTCCTTGTCCACCTCTACCCAGCTCGCCCGCGGCCGAGTGTCGGCTGCGGCGAGGGCCGTCTGCACGAAAGCAATCTGCCGGCTCGACTCGCGGAGCGAGACCTTGTCGCCAACGTTGACCCGGTAGCTCGGGATGTTCACGCGCCTGCCGTTGACCAGGATGTGGTTGTGGCGGACGAGCTGGCGGCCCTGGGCGCGAGTGATCGCGAAACCCATGCGGTGCACGACGTTGTCCAAGCGGCGCTCGAGGATGCCCAGCATCTCCTCGCCCGTCCGACCCTTCATACTCGAGGCCTGCGCGTAGTAGCTGCGGAACTGCTCCTCGAGCAGCCCGTAGATGCGACGCGTCTTCTGCTTCTCCCGAAGACGCAGCGCATACTCACTCAGCTTCACGCGACCTTGACCGTGCTGACCGGGCGGGTAGGGCCGCCGGGAGAAGGCACACTTCTCGCTGAAGCAACGCTCTCCCTTCAGGTAGAGCTTGGTACCTTCGCGACGACAGAGCTTGCAGACTGCACCGATGTAGCGCGCCATGGCTGTCTCTCCTCACACCCGACGACGCTTCGGCGGCCGGCACCCGTTGTGGGGGATCGGCGTCACGTCCCGGATCAAAGTCACGCGGAAGCCCGCTTGGGTCAACGCGCGCAATGCACTCTCGCGCCCAGCTCCCGGCCCCTTCACGAACACCGCCACCGAGCGCATCCCGTGCTCCATCGCACGTCGGGCGGCCTCTTCCGCCGCGAGCTGCGCCGCGAACGGGGTGCTCTTTCGCGAGCCCTTGAACCCGCGCGCCCCAGAGCTCGCCCAAGAGACGGCGTTTCCGTTGAGGTCGGTGATGGTGACGATGGTGTTGTTGAACGTCGACTTGATGTGGGCAATGCCCGTGCCGATGTTCTTCTTGACGACCTTCTTGACTGTCCGCTTCTTCGGTTGTGCCATCTCGGGTGCCTTGAGCTCTGGAATCCGGGGCGAGCCGCGCTCGTCGTATCCGTCGGCGATTCGCGCGCGCTACTTGCGCCGCGCCATCCCCTTGCGCGGTCCCTTCCGGGTCCGTGCGTTGGTGTGGGTGCGCTGTCCGTTCACGGGCAAGCCCTTGCGGTGGCGCAGGCCGCGGTAGCAGCCGAGATCCATGAGCCGCTTGATGTTGGCCTGGATGTCGCGCCGGAGGTCGCCCTCGACGCGAAAATCGGCTTCGATGGTGTCGCGAATCGCCTTCACCTCGACATCGGTGAGCTCGTCGACCTTCTTCGTCTCTGGCACACCGGCCCTCTTGCAGATCGTGAGCGCATTCCGGTGACCGATGCCAAAGATGTACGGAAGCGCAAAGGCGATGGCCTTGCGACGCGGAAGATCGACTCCTGCGATACGTGCCATGGTCTCGTTCCTATCCTTGCCGCTGCTTGTGGCGGGGGTTGGTGCAGATCACTCGCACCACGCCGTGACGCTTGATGATCTTGCACTTGTCGCAAATCTTTTTGACGCTGGGACGCACCTTCATGGCCGTGCCTCTAGAATTTCTTCAGGATCTGTCCGCGGTGAGGATCGTAGGGGGAGATTCGAACCAGGACGCCGTCGCCAGCGATGAACCGCACCGTCCCGTGGCGAGACGGGGCAGAGAGGCCTGCGCGCACGGTCCGTCCATCTTCGAGCCGGACGAGAAACATGGCGCGGGGCAGGATCTCCGTGATCGTGCCACGACTGGCTGCCTTTTCTTCCGTTGCTGGGGTCTCCTGGTTCAGGTCTTGCCGAGCGCCTGAAGGATGCGGGCCAGCACCTCGGCGGGCGTGCCCACGCCATCGACGCGGCGTAGCAGATTGAGCTTCTGGTAGTGGGGAAGAAGCGCGGCCGTCATCGCCTCGTACTCGTCGAGGCGTTTGGCCACCGTTTCCTCGCGGTCGTCGGCCCGATGTTCGAGCTCGATACCCGGGGGCGGGGGATTGTACTTGAGGTGGTAGATCTGTCCAGTTCGTTTGTCGGTGCGGCGGAGGGTGGCTCGCTCCACCAGCAGCCCCCGTTCCACGTCGATCTGTAGTACCGCATCCAACGCCAACCCTCGTCGGCTCAGCAGGGCAGCGAGCGCCTCGGCCTGAGGGACGGTTCTCGGAAATCCGTCCAGAATGAAACCGGCCTGGGCGTCCTCGGCGGTGAGCCGCTCGTCCACTAGGCCAATCACCACTTCGTCGGGAACCAGCTTCCCGGCGGCCATGTACTGGTCCGCTGCGAGCCCGAGCGGGGTCCCCGCGGCTCGTGCCGCGCGAAGCATGTCACCGGTCGAGATCTTCGGGACCTGCAGGCGCTCGCACAACACCGCGGCCTGCGTTCCTTTGCCACTGGCGGGCGGTCCAACGAGGACGAGTCGCATCTTCACCTTCTCCTTGCCCTGACCATTCACCGACTATGCCGGTCGCCTGCCACTCAGGCGGCTGGTACGGGGACCCGTGAGGCCCTCGTAGCTGCGGGTAATGAGGTGCCCTTCGATCTGGTTCACGGTCTCCAAGGCGACGCCCACGATGATGATGAGGCTGGTGCCGCCGAACTGAAACGGAACCCGGAAGTAGCCAGCGATGATGGATGGCACGACGCAGATCGCGGCCAGATAGATGGCGCCGCCCACCGTGATCCGCGAGGTCACCCGATCGATGTACTCGGCCGTCTGCCGGCCGGGGCGGATCCCTGGGATGTTGGCGGACTGCTTCTTGAGATTGTCCGCGACGTCCACCGGCTGGAAGGTGACCGCCGTGTAGAAGAACGCGAAGAAGATGATCAACCCAGCATAGAGCGAGTTAAACATCCAATCGCCGCGGTTCAGAAGCGCGCTGAAGAAGTTCATCCCTGGGATGTTGAAGTTCGCCAGGGTGGACGGGAACATGAGCAAGCTCGAGGCGAAGATGGGAGGGATCATGCTCGCCATGTTCACCTTCAGCGGGAGGTGGGCGCTCTGCTCCCCGTAGATCCGACGCCCGACCTGACGGCGCGCGTACTGGATGGGGATCTGCCGCTGTGCCCTCTCGAAGAACACCACCGTCGCGAGACTGACCAAGACCATGGCCCCGATGATCGCCACCGTGAGGGGCTGCACCTCGCCCCCGGTCGACTGCCAGTACTGAGCCACTGCCGGCGGGATGCCGGCGACGATGCCAGCGAAGATGATGAGTGAGATCCCGTTCCCCACTCCGCGGTCCGTAATCTGTTCGCCGAGCCACATGATCAGCGTGGTGCCCGTCGTCAGCGAGAGCACGGTGAGGAGCCGGAAGGACCAGCCAGGCTCGTTCACGACATCGCCGACCGCACCGCCGCCCATCGACTGGTTGTTGAGGCCCTCCAGATACATCGCTACGCCAAAGGACTGGAACGCCGAAAGGACCAAGGTGCCGTAGCGGGTGTACTGCTCGAGCTTGCGCCGCCCGGACTCCCCCTCCTTCCGCATCTCCTCCACCTGCTTACTCACCATGCCCAAGAGCTGCATGATGATGCTGCAGGAGATGTACGGCATGATGCCGAGGGCAAAGATGGAGAGGTTCTCGAGCGCGCCGCCGGAAAACAAATTGAAGAGCCCCATGAGCCCCCCCTGGCGGCTCATGATGTCCTTCATCACGGTGCGGTCGACGCCTGGTGTCGTGATGAACACCCCGACGCGGTAGACGGCGAGCAGCCCAAGCGTGAAGGCGATGCGGCGCCGCAGCTCTGGCACCCGGAAGATGTTGGAGAAGCCCTGGAAGACCGCCATGAGGAGCTACCTATGCACCAAGACTTGGTAAATTCCCGTCAATCGGTCGCCCGTGCCTGCTCTGTTCCGTTCTTCTCCGAGCCCGCAAATCCTACCCAACCATCACGAAGCGCCTGGGGGCGTCGGCTCGGCCGCGGGTTCCTCGGTCGGCTCGCTGGCGATCGCCTGACCGCCCGCGCGCTGGATCTTCTCAACCGCGCTCTTGCTGAAGGCGTGGACCGTCACCGTAAGGTTCCGGGTAAGCTCACCGTCGCCCAGGATCTTGATCCGGACGTCGCGCCCCTGCACCAGACGAACCTCACGAAGCTTCGCCTCGTCGACCGCGGTCCCCGCCTCGAACCGCTCGAGCTCGCCGACGTTGATCGCGATCGTCCGGACGGGAAACGGCGGGTTGAAGCCGCGCTTGGGGAGACGCCGCTGCAGCGGGGTCTGGCCGCCCTGAAAATGCAGCTTGTTGATGTTGCCGCCCGAGCGCGCCTTCTGGCCCTTCTGCCCGCGGCCTGCGGTCTTGCCGAGGCGTGAACCGACACCGCGACCCACGCGCTTCTCGGAGTGGCGAGCACCGGCGGGCGGCGCGAGGCGCGAAAGAATGTCGCTCATTGCTTCAGCTCCTCCACCTCGATGAGGTGCATCACCTTCTTGATCATCCCCCGGAACGAGGGCGTGTTGTCCACGGTGACCGAGGACCCAGGGCCGCGCAGACCAAGACCCTTGAGCACGCGGCGCTGTGGATAGGGACGGTTGATCTCGCTTCGCACCTGGCGCACCTGGAGCTTCCCGGTCATTCGGCACCTCCTGGCTCCACGACGGCACCGGAGACGATGGATGTGGCCTGCGCTGCCTTCGCGGACACCTTGGCGACGGGGTAGTCCCACGCGACCTCACTGACGTCGAGGCTCCGATCGGACGCGACGCTCTCGGCCACCCGGAGCATCCGCAGGGCCTCGATCGTGGCGTGGACGACGTTGAACTTGTTGGAGGATCCCAGGGATTTGGTGAGGATGTCGTGGATCCCCGCCGACTCGACGACCGCACGAACGGCGCCACCCGCGATCACGCCCGTCCCCGGAGCGGCAGGGCGCAGGAGCACGCGACCCGCTCCGAACTCCCCCATTGCCTCGTGGGGTACCGTCGCCCCGATCATCGGCACCTTGAACATGTTCTTCCGAGCCTGGTCGTTGCCCTTTCGGATCGCTTCGGGCACCTCGTTGGCCTTGCCCATGCCAACTCCGACGTGACCCGACTCGTCGCCGACGACGACGAGGGCCGAGAAGCTGAAGCGTCGCCCGCCCTTCACCACCTTGGCGACGCGGTTGATGTTGATGACGCGCTCCTTGAGCTTCTCCTCGTCAATCTGCTGATCGAAAGCCATTTGATTGATCCCGTTCGTCTTGGGGGTGCCTAGCATTCGCGCCGCCGCGCGTGGCGCACATCGTCCTTCAGAATTGCAGTCCTGCCTCGCGAGCCGCGTCGGCGAGGGCCTTGACGCGACCGTGGTAGCGATAGCCGTTGCGGTCGAAGACCACCTTCAGCACCTTCTTCTCGATGCACATCTTCGCGATCAACGCCCCGACCTTCTTCGCAGCCTCGGTCTTCTTGTCCGAGCCGAGGACTCCCTTGAGGTCCGGCGACAGGGTGGACGCAGCCGCGACCGTCCGCATCGCACTGTCGTCCACGACCTGCGCGTAGATATGCTTCGCGCTCCGGAACACGTTGAGCCGCGGACGTTCGACCGATCCGTTGACCTTGTTGCGGATTCGGAACTTGCGGCGCTCTTTCGCAGTGAGCTTGGGCATCTCGCTCTCCTCGATCCTTGCGGCGCTGAGCCGCTACTTCCGGCCCTTCCCAGCCTTGCCGGCCTTCCGGCGGACGTGCTCGCCCTTGAAGCGAACCCCCTTGCCCCCATAGGGCTCCGCAGGCCGGAAACGACGGATGGTCGCGCAGATCTGACCCAACAGCGCCTTGTCCGGCGAAGCAAGCTCGATGATCGTTCCCTTGAAGTCCTTGGGCACCTCGCAGGTAACGGAAGGAGGCAGGTCGATCACGCAAGGGTGCGACCGACCGACCAGAACGGACAGCGTTCTGCCCTTGAGCTCGGCGCGATAGCCTGTCCCTTGTAGCTCCAGCGTTCGGGAGTACCCTTCCGAGGCACCGCGGACAAGGTTCGCGACCAGAGCCCGCGCGAGCCCCTGAAGTCGTGGACCATCACTCCCAGGGGCCTCGCTCGCGATGCGCAGCACCCCCCCATCCGCAGCCATGGAGACGGTTGGCGGCAGGCTCATGCTGAGCGTTCCCTTCGGCCCTTGCACGTCCACCTGACCACCGATCACGGTTACGGTGACGCCCTTCGGCACCGGAATGGGCCGCTTGCCGACCCGCGATTGGCGGGTGACCGTGGTCTCGACTGCGTCGGTCGTCATCACCACACCTCGCAGAGTAGCTCGCCGCCGATCCTGCGCTTCCTGGCCTCCCGATCGCTCAGCACCCCCTGCGAGGTGCTCAGGATCGAGACCCCGAGTCCGCTCAGGACGCGGGGGATCTCGTCGTGACCGACGTAGACCCGACGTCCGGGCCGTGACACCCGGCGCATGCCCATGAACGCAGCGCGGCGATGGGTGTACTTGAGGGTGATCGCGAGGGAGCGGTGCTTGTTCGCACCCCACTCCTCCTCGCGCACGTCCGCGATGAAGCCCTCGTGCTTCATGATCTCCGCGATGGCCTTCTTGACCTTACTCGCAGGGACCCGGGTCACGTCGTGGCGCGCCAGCGCCGCGTTCCGGATTCGTGCCAAGAGGTCTGCGATCGGATCCGTGGTGTTCATGCCGTCACCAGCTCGCCTTCGTCACGCCCGGGAGCTCCCCCCGCAGCGCCAGTACCCTCAAGCAAACGCGGCACAGGTTGAAGTCGCGGTATACCGCCTTCGACCGACCGCAAACGTGACAGCGACTCACGGCTCGCACCCGGAACTTCGGGGGCCGGTTCAGCTTCGCCCACTGACATGCGCGTGCCATCTCCGCTTCGACTCCTAATTGGGGCTAAATTTCCCTGAGAGGCCTCGTTCTCCCGAGGAGCCTCAAGTCCTGAAGGGCATGCCGAGCATGCCGAGCATTTCCTTCGCCTCTTCGTTCGACTTCGCGGACGTCACGAAGGTGACGTTCATCCCATGGACGTGCTCGACCTTGTCGAAATCGACCTCGGGAAAAACGATCTGTTCCTTGAGCCCGAGGGTGTAGTTGCCCACCCCATCGAAGGCCCGGGGACTGACTCCGCGGAAGTCACGGACCCGCGGCAGCCCGAGGTTGATCAGGCGATCCAGGAACTCCCACATCCGCTCGCGGCGCAGGGTCACCGTCACCCCGATCGACATCCCCTCCCGCAGCTTGAAGTTCGCGATGGACTTCCGAGCCTTCGTGATCACCGGCCGCTGGCCGGTGATCTGGGCGATTTCTTCGACCGTCGAGTCGAGGAGCTTCGGGTTCTGCACCGCGGCGCCGAGCCCCACGTTGAGCACGATCTTCTCCAGGCGAGGGGCCTGCATACGATTGCGGTACTCGAAGCGCGTCATCAGCCGGGGCAGGACATCCTTGACGTACCGCTCGCGCAGTCGCGGAGGCGGCACCGGCACCGCGGAGGCGCCATCGGCCTCGGCCGCCTCGGCACCCTTCGGCGCGCCCTTCTTGGCCGCGGCCTCTCCGCCCTTCTCCTTCTTGGGCTTCGGCTGGCCGCCGCCCTTCGCCTTGGGGGCTTCCTTCTTCTCGGCCTTCCCTTTGGCCGCGTTCTCGTCCTTCTTGCTCATGTCTGCACCCTGCGCGGAAGGACCGCTCCGCTCTTAGCGACGCGGACCTTCTTGCCCTCACGGACCTCGTACCGGACACGCGTGCGCTTGCCGCTCTCGGGATCCACGAGCATCACCTTGCTCCAGCGGATCGGCGCCTCGACCTCGAGAATCCCCCCCGCGCGCTGGGGCGTGGCCTTGAGGTGGCGCTTGACGGTGTTGACGCCTTCGATGACGACCGACTCCCGTTCCGGAAGGACGCGAACGACCTTGCCGCGCGTGTTTCGGTGGTTGCCGCTGATGACGATCACCTCGTCTCCAACCTGTACTCGCCTCATCACAACACCTCCGGCGCGAGAGACACGATCTTCATGAAACGCTTCGCCCGGAGCTCACGGGCGACTGGCCCGAAGATGCGGGTGCCGATCGGCTCGTTCTGGTTGTTGATGAGGACGGCGCTGTTCTCGTCGAACTTGATGTAGCTGCCGTCGGGACGACGGTACTCGCGCCGGCAACGGACCACGACCGCCTTCGCGGTGTCGCCCTTCTTCACCTTGCTGTTGGGCATCGCCTCTTTGATGCTGACGACGACGACGTCTCCCAACTGCGCATATCGACGCCGGGATCCACCCAGCACCTTGAGGCATTTGACGAGCTTCGCCCCGGAGTTGTCGGCCACCGCGAGAATGCTTTCCGTCTGGATCATGGGTCCTACTCCGTCAGGGCAGGCCGCTCGATGAGCCGCGTCACCTGCCAGCGCTTCTCCTTCGAGAAGGGGCGGTGCTCGGTGATTTCGACTCGATCACCGACCTTGAACTCGTTGTTCTCGTCGTGCGCCTTGTAGCGACGTCGAACGCGAACGTACTTCTTGTACACGGGGTCCAGCTTCATCCGGACGGTTTCCACCACCACCGTCTTGTCCATCTTGTCGCTCTTGACGCGACCGATGAGCCTCCGACGGTGCGGCGCGCGGTCGGTGCCGGCAGCCTGCGGTCCAGTTGCCTCGGTGTTCACGACTCAGTTCCTCCCTGGACATCCGCGACCTTCGCGGCGGTCCGGGCGCGCTCGTGCAGGATATGCTCGATGCGCGCGATGTCCTTCCGGGTTCGCCCCAGCGAGCTCGTGTTCTCGAGCTGCCCGGTGTGGTTCTTCATCCGGCTCTGGAAGAGCTCCTTGCGGAGCGACCTCTTCAGCTCCTCGAGGTCGGTGGTGGTCCGTTCGCGGAGGTCCTTGGCTTCCATCAGAACACCCCCCTGGCCAAAAACTTGGTTGGAACCGGCAGCTTGGCGGCTGCCAGCCGAAACGCCTCCCGCGCGAGCTTCTCGTCCACTCCCGAGATCTCGAAAAGCACGCGCCCGGGCTTGACCAGCGCGACCCACAGCTCGACGCTCCCCTTGCCGCTGCCCATGCGGACCTCGAGTGGCTTCTTGGTCACCGGGCGGTCCGGGAACACCCGGATCCAGAGCTTCCCCGCACGCTTCACATGGCGCTGGATTGCCATGCGACCGGCCTCGATCTGGCGCGCTGACAGCCGGCTGCACTCGGTTGCCTGCAGGGCGAAATCACCGAATGACACGTCGCTCCCCTTCCAGGCAGTGCCTGCGGAGCGACCCTTTTGCATTTTCCTGAACTTGGTTCGCTTCGGCTGGAGCATGGCTCACTCCGGAATGCGGCGGGCGCGGCGCTGGAGCACCTCACCCTTGAAGATCCAGACCTTGATCCCGATGATCCCGTAGGTCGTTCGCGCTTCGGCGAGACCGAAATCCACGTCGGCACGGAGGGTGTGCAGTGGCACCCGACCCTCGCGGTAGGTCTCCACTCGGCCCATCTCAGCGCCTCCGAGCCGACCGGCGCAGCGAACGCGCACGCCCTTGGCTCCGAACTTCATCGCGGTGGACAGCGCCTTCTTCATCGCGCGCCGAAACGCGATCCGGCGCTCGAGCTGGGTGGCGATGTTCTCCGCGACGAGCTGGGCGTTCGTCTCCGCCTTGCGCACCTCCTGAACGTCGATGAACACCTCGTTGGACGTGAACGACTGGACACCGGGGAACCTCGCCTCCCCCTTCGCGGCCGAATCGAGGTTGCCGCTCTTGAGGATCTCGATCCCCTTGCCGCCCTTGCCGATGACCATGCCGGGACGAGCCGTGTAGACGATGACCTTGGCCTTGTTGGCCGCCCGCTCGACCTCCACGCTCGCGACGTTCGCGTTGTAGAGGTACTCCTTCACCGCGCGCTTGATGCGGATGTCCTCGTGCAGCCACTTGTTGTACTGCTTGTCCTCGTACCACTTGCTGGTCCACGTCTTGATGACGCCGAGGCGGAAGCCGTACGGATGCGTCTTCTGTCCCATGATTCGCTGTGTCCTGTTGGCGGCGCCGGGGTTGGCTCCGGGGCGATGGTTCTCTGGGGTCGCGGATTCCTGATTGGCGAGATTCGTCGAGAGTGTCGGGGGGGGAGACGCCGGGCCCGGATCGCGGCGGGGAAGCGCAGCAGCGTCCAGCCGCGACGGCTCGAAGCGGGTCCTCAGCGTAGGTCGAGCTGGAGGTGGATGTGACTCACGCCTTTCGCGATGCGAGTCGCTCGCCCCTGGGCGCGCGGGCGCCACCGGCGCATGTGGGAGTTTGGCCCTTGGTCGACGGTCGCCCAGCTCACGAAGAGACCGTCGGGGTCGAGATCAGGCCGTTTGAGGCGGGCATTCGCCACGGCGCTGGCCAGCAGCTTCTTGAGTACGGGTGCCCCCGCCTTGCGGGTGAACTCGAGGAGCTGGAGCGCTTCGCCCACGTCCCGTCCGCGCACCAGATCGGCAATGACCCGGGCCTTGCGCGGACTGATCCTCTGGAAATTCGCTTTGGCTTGGCTGATCATCTCGACAGTTTCCTTTGCGGGGACTTATCGACCCCGGGGGCTCCGAAGAGCCCCCTTCACCCACCAACCAGGGGCGAGAAGACCGCCGGACCACTTGGTCCGGTGGGCCGAGAGAGGCAAGGTGCCTCTGCGGGGACGGAAGCGTCGCAGCCGACGTCCCCCCACTCCCCAGTGAGCGGCTGTTCAGCGGTCCTGGTTCCGGAGAGGGATTTCTCCGACGCACCTGGCACCGAATAAGGGGACCGGCTAGGTAGCAGACCGGTCCCCGGTCTGCAAGCGTTTCAGGGAGCTTGGAGGTACGAGGGCTGCATTTCCCTGCACGCTCCCGGCCGGGCTCCAGGCCCGGCCGTCGGGGGCTCTCGCTCCCCGAGGCTCCAGCGCCCTACTTCTTCGGCGGCGGACCCTTCTTCTTGTCCCCGGCGTGTCCGTGGAACGTCCGCGTGGCCGCAAATTCTCCGAACTTGTGACCCACCATGTTCTCGGTGACGAACACCGGGACGAACTTCCTCCCGTTGTGAACCGCGAACGTGATCCCGACCGCCTCGGGCAGGATGGTCGAGCGTCGCGACCAGGTCTTGATGACCTTCTTCGAGCTCGTCTCTTGAGCCTCCGCGATCTTGCTCATGAGGTGACCGTCGATGAACGGTCCCTTGCTGATACTCCTGGCCATGCCTACTTCTTACCCCGTCGCTTGACGATCATGTTGTCGGTGCGCTTGTTGTTGCGTGTCTTCAGACCTTTGGAGAGTTGGCCCCACGGCGAGCACGGCTGCCGCCCGCCACTCGTGCGACCCTCGCCACCACCCATCGGGTGATCGACCGGGTTCATGGTCACGCCGCGGTTGTGAGGCCGCCGGCCGAGCCATCGCCGACGCCCTGCTTTGCCGAGCGAGAGGTTCTGCTGCTCGACGTTCGACACCTGGCCGACCGTCGCACGGCACTCGACGTGGATCTTCCGAACCTCCCCGCTGGGCAGCTTCACCTGAGCGTAGGACCCATCCCGAGCCATGAGCGTCGCCGCGACGCCGGCGGAGCGGACGAGTTGGCCACCCTTCCCCTTCCGCATCTCGACGTTGTGGATGGTCGTGCCGATGGGGATGTCGGCAAGGCGAAGGCAGTTCCCGGGACGGATGTCGGCGAAGCGACTCGATACCACCGCATCGCCCTGCTTCAGCCCGTCTGGCGCCAGGATGTAGGCCTTCTCGCCATCGGCGTAATGAAGGAGCGCGATCCGCGCCGTGCGGTTGGGATCGTACTCGATCTCGGCAACCTTCGCCGGAACCCCGATCTTGTTGCGCTTGAAGTCGATGATCCGATAGCGCCGTTTGTGGCCGCCACCCCGAAAGCGAGAAGTGGTGCGGCCGTAGTTGTTTCTGCCACCCGAACTCGACTGCGGACTGAGGAGCTTGCGCAGGGGTTCAGAGGTGGTGATCTCCGTGTAGTCGCTCACGGTTCGAAAACGGCGACCTGCCGAGGTCGGCCTGGCTGCTTTGATGCCCATTCGTCATTCCTCCGACTCGTCGAAGAACTGGATCGAGTCGCCCTCTCGCAGGGTCACGATCGCCTTCTTCCAGTTCCTGCGGTTCATGACTCGACGCCCGAGGCGTCGCGGCTTGCCCCGCTGCACGAGGGTATTCACGTCGGTCACCTTGACCCCAAACAGCTCCTCGACGGCCTGCCGGATCTGGATCTTGTTGGCGCCGAGGTCGACTTCGAACACGACCTTGTTCTCTTCCCGAAGCCGCGCCGCCTTCTCGGTGAGCGCGATCGGGCGCTTGATGATGTCCTCCGGCCTCAACACGACTCACCTCCCAGACAACGCGCCTCGAGCGCCTTAGCTGCTTCTTTCGAGACGACCAGGTGATCGTGCCGCAGGAGGTCGTACACGTTCACGCCCTCGGGCGGCAGGAACAGCTTGCCGTCGATGTTGCGAATGGAGAGCCGCAGCGTCTCGTTGGCCTTCGCGTCCACCACCAGGGTCTTCTTCCCCGCTTGCAGCACGTCGAGCACGCTCGCGATCGCCTTGGTCTTGATCTCGGCGAGCTCCATGTCATCAACTACAATGAGACGCCCCTCGCGCAGGAACAGGCTCAGCGCGCCGCGCAGCGCGCTGATGCGCACTCGACGTGGGGGCCGATAGCCGAAGTCCTGAGGCTTCGGCGGGTGCGCGCGACCGCCACCAACGTAGATGGGAGCCCGGAGCGAGCCGTGACGCGCACGGCCGGTGCCCTTCTGCCGGTAGAGCTTCTTCTTCGCTCCGCTGACCGCAGACCGCTCCTTGGCGGCGTGAGTGCCCGCTCGACGAGACGCCAGCTGCGCGGTGACGACCTCGTGAAAGAGGTGCTCCTTCACCTCGGCGGCGAAGACCTCGTCGGCGAGCTCGAGCTCCCCGACCTTCTCTCGCTTCAAGTTGAAAACGTCCACCTTGGCCATTGGAGACTCCCTAGCTCTTGATCTCGACGTCGACGCCTGCCGACAAATCGAGCTTCATCAGCGCGTCCAGCGTCTGCGGAGTTGGCTCGAGGATGTCTATGAGACGCTTGTGCGTCCGCACCTCGAACTGCTCCCGCGACTTCTTGTCGACGTGCGGACCGCGCAGTACGGTGTAGCGGCGGATGGAGGTCGGCAGCGGTACCGGGCCCGCCACCCGCGCGCCGGTACGGCGCGCGGTCTCGACGATGTCCGAGGTGGACTTGTCGAGCAGCTGATGATCGAACGCCTTGAGGCGGATTCGGATTTTGGTGACGTCTGGCATAGCAAAACCTATTCGATGACCTGGGTCACGACGCCGGCGCCGACGGTCTTGCCGCCTTCGCGGATCGCGAAGCGCATCTGCTCCTCGAGGGCGACGGTC
>JAFGBI010000184.1 GCA_016933275.1 Polyangiaceae bacterium
CAGAACCTGGAGGGCGTGCAGCGGCTCCTGCGTGCCGCCTAAGTGGCTGATATTTCCTGGTATTCAACCCGTTTGTCGCTCTAGAGCGCCGAGCGAGCAGCAGATCTCACCGAAGGCGCCCTGGGAAATGCCCCCTCGCCCCGCATGGGGGCGTTTTTCGGGGCGCCGATGCCGACGGCAAACCGATTGGTACTCTACGCACGCCGTTCTCCGCCTGGCCGGGGTGCTCCTGGGGCTCGGCCTCGCCGCCTGCGACGATGGACGGGACGCGCGCCCCGCCGGCGGCCGTGCGGGTGGGGGCAGCGCCGGCGAGTCCGGAGCGCCCGTGGAGCGCGCCGGTGCCGGGGGCGCCGAACCGGGGAGCGAAGCGGGAGCGACGGGTGACGGCGGCGCGGGGGGCGCCGGTGGCGCCGCGGGTGCGGAGAGCGGCGGCGCGATTCCAGACTGCGCCCTCTGCGCAGAGGCCGAAGCACTCCTCGGCTACCGCGCCTGCGTCTGCCGCATCCCCGACGTCGAGCTGTGGAGCTCGCTCACTTGGCGCCTGGGCAGCCCCTTCGAGCTCTCTGCGACCAAGTACACCCTGCCGGCCCGGGACGACGCCCGCCTGCCCGGCGTCTTCATGGACGCGAACGCCTTCACACTCCACTTCGACTTCCTGCGCGAGTCCTTCCCCGAGCGCTTCGGGGATCTGGACACCCGGGAGTACCTGACGCTCATCCAGGATCCCGAGGGGCGCGAGTTCTTCGCGGGGAGCATCAGCGACTTTCCCCTCGGCGGGGCCGCGGTGCTCTACGGCTTCACCATCTGGGACGATCCCGGCGACGCCGCGACGACCATCACCTGCGGCCAGGCCCGGGAGGCGTACGCGATGCTGGACCCACTCGTCGATCTCGTGCCGCTCGCCTTCGTGCCGTCGAGCTCGAACCAGCGGGACATGCTCGAGGACTGCGACGTCCCGAGCTACGATCCGGACGCGGGCATCGACTACGAGGCGTACACCGCGACGGTAGGCTACGGCACCCTCCGCCGCTACACCCTCTCCGGGCTCGCCGCGGCGACCGAGGCCCACGAGTTCGGGTGGCAGGACCTCCTGGTCCTGGACCAGGCCCCCGCGGACGTCGAGGCGATCGTCTCCGGAGCGGTGACCGGCACGCCCCAGGGAGCCCTGTCGCACCTGAACGTGCGGAGCGCCGCGCGGGGCACGCCCAACTGCTACGTGGACAACGCGTATGAGCTGTTCGAAGGCTGGCAGGACCAGCTCGTGCGCCTGGAGTGCGGCGAGGGCTACTTCTCGGTCACTCCGGCCACGCTCGAGGAGGCCCAGGCCTTCTGGGACACGCTGCGGCCGCCCCCGCTCACCATCTCGGAGCCGGATGCCGAGTGGAGCTCGCCGTTGGGCCTGCTGGAGCTGCCGACCGAAACGGCCGACGCGCGCAGCGCAGCCGTGAGGCGCTACGGGTCCAAGGGCGGAAACCTCGCGACCCTCTACCAGCTCATCGACCCGCGTTACCAGCTGCCGGGGTTTCTCATCCCCATGCGGCCCTACCTCGACTTCATCCAGGGCGAGGGGTGGACGGTCGACCTCGGCGACGGTGCGGCTCCGCACACTTTCGCCGAGACGCTGGAGGCCTGGCTCGACGACTCCACCTTCCGCACCGATGGGGCCGGCCGCCGGGCGCGGCTGGCGGAGCTCCGCGCGGCCATGCGGGCCACGCCGGTCGACGTCGCCTTCCTGGCCGAGCCCATCCGGGCAGCGTTCGGGACGGAAGACCGCATGCTGCGCTTCCGGAGCAGCAGCAACGCCGAGGACGCGCTGGAATTCAGCGGAGCCGGCCTCTACGACTCGGTCAGCGGGTGCCTCGCCGACGACCTCGACGGCGACGAGCAGGGCCCCAGCCGCTGCGATCCGACCGAGTCGAGGGAGCACACGGCCGCCGAGGCGCTGGCTCGGGTCTGGGCCTCCCTGTGGAACGCCGCGGCCTTCGAGGAGCGGGAGTGGTACGGCATCGATCATCGCCGAGCCGCCATGGCGGTGCTGGTCGATCCACGAATCGACGACGACCTCGCGAACGTCGTGGCCTTCAGCGGGAACCCGACCTCGTCCACCGATGACCGCTATCTGATCAATGCCCAGGCGGGCGACCTCGACGTCGTGTCATCGGCCCCCGGGGTGTATCCCGAGCAGGAGCTCATCACCGTGACCGAGGGGACCGTCACCGCCATCGATCGAATGCAGGGCTCGAGCGAGCTTCCCGCGGGAGAGTGGGTGCTCGACGACCAGCGGCTCGAGGAGCTCGGAGCCCTGCTCTGGGAGATCGTTCAGGTCTACCCGGTCGACGGGGTCGTCCCGGCGAGGGCGACCGTCCTGCTCGACACCGAGTGGAAGATCCTGTCGGACGGCAGCCTCATCATCAAGCAGGTCAGGCCGTTTCTCAGGGATTAGCTCGCGCGCCGGCGGGCGACGACGCCCCGCACATCACAGGAGTCACGTCATGCTTGCAGTCCATCGCGTCGGAGTAGGCACCCTGTCCATCCTGCTGCTCGCCGGAGCGGGCTGCCGCGGAGGCACGGATGGCGGCACGAACGCCACCGGGGATTCGGGCGCCACGCACGTCGGCGACGGCGGCGCCTCCGGAGGCGCGACGGGCGGGGCGGGAGGCAGCGCCAGCCAGGACTGTCCGGACAGCAGCGACTACGTCGGCGACCCGAGCTGGCCGCTCGCGCTGGAGGTGACGGAGCAGTTCGAGTTCTGCGGCAAGTTCGGCTCCCGCACCCTCGAGCAGGAGCTCGCCGCGAAGGCCAAGCTCCGGATCCCCGTGGGGCGCTATGCGCTCCCCTCGACCCCTGGCACTCGCGACTTCGCCCTGCCCGTGTGCATCGAGCGCGCTCCAGGGATGGCGAGCCCCGTCTATTCCGGCGCCGGCCAGCTCACCACGACCACCTACACGGCCGATCCGTACGTCCTCTACACACACCGCCTCGCGCAACCGATCACTACTATGGATGCGGGGACTTGGAGCCTCGAGGGCATCTTCGAATTCGGGGGCGTCATGGGCTCGGACCCAGAGCCGTTGGTCTTCGACGGAAGCGGTTCCCTGGACCCGTCGAGCCGCCTGATCTTGACGTGCGACGGGGACGGATGCGAGCCCTTGCGCGACGTCTGGTTCATGGCCTGCAGCCCCACCGTCGGGCGCCTGATTCGGACCACCGTCACCTTCGACGGCGGCCAGGTTTCGCTCTACGTGCGCATCGTGCAGATCGAAACCACCGGTGACATCGCCGCCTTCCTGGAGGCGAGCGGCACCCTGGGCGCGACGCCGTTCGACCAGACGAGCTACTGGAAGCTCGCCTTCTCGGCCGGCCATCACCTGATGACCCAGGACTTCGCCGTGCTGTTCGACGACCCCATCGACGGAGCCTGCGGCCTCGAGGTGCGAGACGATCGTGCGGACCTGCCCACCGTGGCCACCATCGCGTGCGACCTCTCGGTCATCGCCTCGCTTCCCGTGACGAACTCCGTCAGCGAAGAGCTGTAGCACCGAGACGGGCTCCCTCGAACCAGGGCCTCGGCAGTCCGCATCGGCGTCCTCTTCGCCGGCCTCGCCTCGGGGCTTCGGGTCCTTCGCGCAGCGGACGCCGACCGCGTCGATCGGGCGGTCGCGGCAGGTCTGGCACAGCGCCAGCCATGGCGACGACAGGGTTACGATGCAGAAGAGAATTGCCGGTCCTTTCCGAATACCTCAGCGCCTTGCTTGACTTCTCGGGGTCCGGCGTTACCCGAGCCCACTCGATGGGATCTAGTATCTACCTCGACCACAACGCCACGACGGCGCTCGATCCAATCGTGCGGACCGAGATGACTCCGTGGCTCGATGCCAAGTTCGGCAACCCATCGAGCCTCCATGCCTTCGGCCAGGAGGCGCGACGAGCCGTCGACGCGGCACGCGCCCGAGTCGCTCGCCTCGTCGGGGCCGAACCCGAGGAAATCGTCTTGACGAGCGGTGGAACCGAGGCGAACAACCTCGCGATCCTCGGGGTGGCGGAAGGGTCGAGGCCAACGAGACGGCGTGTCGTGACGACCGCGATCGAGCACCAGTCGGTCCTGGGCCCCTGCGGCTTCCGTGCGCACGGCGGCGGAGCCCTCACCGTCCTGCCGGTGGATCGCGACGGCCGGCTCGACCCTGCCGAGGCCCTCGCGTCGCTGCGAAACGACACGCTCCTCGCGTCGGTGATGCTGGCCAACAACGATGTCGGTACGGAGCAGCCGGTCGGCGCGCTCGCCAGTCGTGCACGGGAGCTCGGCATCCCCCTGCACACCGACGCGGTCCAGGCGGTCGGCAAGGTCCCGGTTGACGTGCGGGCGCTCGGCGTCGATCTGCTCTCCTTCTCGGCTCACAAGCTGCACGGTCCGTCGGGGGCTGGGGCCCTGTACGTCCGCCGGGGCGTGGCGCTCGCACCCCGCGCCTTCGGCGGGCACCAGGAACGCGGACTGCGGCCCGGCACCGAGAACGTGGCGGCCATCGTCGGGTTCGGCAAGGCCTGCGACCTCGCCGCGGAGCGGCTCGAACGGGACGCCACGCACCTGGCCCGGTTGCGCGCCGGTTTCGAGGCCGCTCTCCTCGCCACGGTCCCTGGTGCGGTGGTGAACGGCGACGGAGCGCCCCGGCTCCCGAACACCTCGAACGTGAGCTTCGATGGCGTCGACGGGCAGCTCCTCGTCATCAACCTCGACCTCCTGGGCCTCGCCGTCTCCACCGGGGCGGCGTGCAGCAGCGCAGACCGGGAGCCCTCCCACGTCCTGCTCGCCATGGGGCGCACCCCCCTCGAAGCGCGGGCGTCCATGCGCTGCTCCTTCGGGCGAGGGAACACCGACGACGACGTCTCGCAGTCCGTCGAACGGATCGCGCGTGCCGTCTCGATGCTGCGCGAGGTGCACCAGTGAGCCTTGGCGGCGCCCGCGCCAATCCGCGCTACCTTTGTCTTCGCGAGCCACCGATTCGCAGTCGAGTGCCGTGCACTCCCTTGACACGACTCCTTCGTGCCGATAGGCATTGCCGATGGCGCGCGGGGCAGCCGGGCGCGATGGCGATTTCGTCGCGATGCACGACGAAGGACGGCGATGACCCACTCCCCCAAACCCGGTGACCGAGGTTCGACGCCGCCAATCGCGCGCCGGCGCGACTGTCGCTGGCTGATCGGGCGGGCGAGCGGCCGCTGTTGTCGCCCGGCACGCTGACCCGCTGCCCGCTCTCCGGTCCGTCCGGAACAACGACCCGACCCGGCCCTGAGGGGGTGCAGCGCGGGTCGTAGTGCCCCCGGAAGGCGACTCGAGCACACGGGGGCGTGCGGACCCTGCTGCAGCGGGCGCCGGCGCGTTCGCGACCGCGAACCGCGACCCTCCGCCTTCGGCCACCAGTCGCCACGATCCCATGGCGAACATCGACGCACTGAACGAAAAGTTCGAGCACCAGCCCGCAGAGGCGATCCTGCGCTGGGCGTTCGAGCACTTCGATCCCCGTCGGATCGCGCTCTCCACCAGCTTCGGGGCCGAGGGGCTCGTCCTCATCCACACGCTGGTGAGCATGAGGCTCGTGCCGTGCATCTTCACCATCGACACCGGCCGACACTTCCCGGAAACCTACGAAATCTGGGACGAGGTGGTGCGGCGCTACGGCCTCGCCATCGAGTGCTACTCCCCTTCCCCCGAGGATCTGAGCCGGCTCCTCGCCGGCCACGGGCCGAACCTGTTCTACGAGAGCGTGGAGCTGCGGAAGGCCTGCTGCCGAGTCCGCAAGGTGCTCCCGCTGCAGCGCGCGCTCCGCGACACGGATCTCTGGATCTCGGCGCTCCGCAAGGAGCGTGGTCGCGACGTCCGCGTCGTGGCCGTCGAGCTCGAGGAGTCGCCCGTGCTCTCGGGCGGGGAGGCCGGCGCGCACCTGATCCAGGGGATCGGCGCCGGCTTCGTGCCCCGCAACTACGCGGCCGCGGTCGTGGACGAGGTCATTCGCTTCTCGAGCGCCGACGCCATCGCCACGGCTCGGGCGATCGCGCGCATCCGTTGCGGAAAATGCCTCCGCGTCTGCCCGACCGGCGCCATCAACCTGCGGCGCCCCGAGCTGGTGCGGCAGCCCGTGCCCCTCCGCCTCGGGCGGGAGCGGCACGAGGCCCACCCGGCATCGCCCACTCGCTGACCGCGGCGGAATATTCCCGCGAGGGCATCGTTCCTCGTCCGGGTCCCCGGTGCGCTCGGATGGACGAGGTCCGTCGCCTCCTCGGTCGCGACCAGACACGGCCGACGCCGAGTGACGCCGGCGCTCAGCGCACGAACCTGGACAGCAATCGGATAGGCGCGGTACGGATCCTTTTGGCTTGGCGATCAACGAACGTGCCCGGCGTCATTTCGGTCCCAGTCCTCGTTGCCGACCGCAATGGCTCCACGTTCGGCGTGTCCCCGAAACGGAGAGCCCGTCGGGCTCCTGCATGGTCGAGCCGGGTGGCCCGGCGTGGTCATCCACCAGGTTCAGGAGTACGTGCCACCATGGCCCCAAAACAGCTCACGGGTGTGCCGGCGCGGGCAGGTCGAGGTGACCCGAGTCCCGTGGTTGCCTCGCTCGTGGCCCGGTGGCAGGAGGGTAGAAGCGGTAGCGGTGACCGGCAATGTGACGCTGATTGGCGTTCGGGGCAAAGATGATCCATACACGAGTCGCCATCGTTCTTGTGCTCGCGGGTTGTGGAGGCAGAGTCACCGATGACGCCTCGCTGCGAAACCAGGCGCCTGTCCCCTCGGATGGTGGCGGACTCGGGGAGGTCGATCCGGGTTCCGGTGGGATCGACGGTGCCGGCGGCAGTGGCGGAGCCGCGGCCGGCTTGGCGGGCACGGGCGGTGCCACATCGACCGGCGGTGCCACCATGACCGGCGGCGCCACCAGCATGGGTGGCACGGCGATCGCTGGCGCGCCGAGCTGCGGGCTCGTCATCAGTGATATGGAGGACGGCACGGGACGCATCTGCACGGGGGAGCACCGCGTGGGTGTCTGGTATGCCTTCAATGACCAGAGCCGCAGCGAGACGCCGATCGCCCAGCAGTGGCCCGCTTCCACCCCTCCCGGCACGCCCATCACCCCCTCGGACATCCCAGGCGGGCGGGGCAATAGCCGTCGCGCCATGCACACGTACGGCGGCGATTTCGTCGGCTGGGGCGCCGGTATCGGGCTCGACTTCAACTACGATGGCAAGGTCTACGGCAGCTACGACGCGAGTCGGTATACTGGCTTCACGTTCTGGGCGAGGAGTGACGACAGCACGCAGATCCGAGTCCGGCTCAGCACCCTGACCACGACGTACGCCGAGTATGGTGGAGCCTGCGACTGCGAGGTGGACCAGGGTGGATGCGTGTGCGAGCCGGATCACGTGATTGTCCAGCTCGACCGCGACTGGACCGAATATCGGATCTACTTCGGCGACTACGACCACTATTGGCGAGGCTATCCCCCTTCCCTCCTCGATCGCTCGACCTTGACCAACCTGCAGTTCTTCGCCGACCCTGAGGATGGGATGGGTATCTTCGATTTCTGGATCGACGACGTCGCCTTCTTCCTGCCAGAGGATCCGTCCTAACCAGGCGCCCGTCGGCGGCCGGCTGCTGAGCGCCTGGCCTGCGGCGGCGCCGGTCGCTTCCCGTGTCCAGGGTTCGATCGTGGCGCGAGGCGGACCTGCTCCGCGCCACCGTCGGAGCGGCGAATCGTGCTTCCGTCGGCCCGCGGGCGTGGGCGCGAGACGGGGTGTGGAATTCCGCGCTATCCTTGGCCGTCCGCGTCGGCCAGAACGGGGTTCGAGGTCACGGATGGACTCGAAGCTCCTGATCGACTCGATCGTGCAGCAGACGACGGTGCTGATCGCCCAGCTCTCGACGACGGCCGGCGCCCGATCTCCGCTCGCGCACGTGGCGGACCGGGTCTTCGTCGACCTCGTGAGCGAGCTCGAGCGCCAGCGGGTTGGCAAGAAGGTGATCGCCGACGTGTTCGGCCTCGCCCTCCGCTCCTACCAGCAGAAGGTGCAGCGCCTCGGCGAGTCGGCGACGGACCGCGGGGTCACGTTGTGGGCGGCGGTAGCCAACTTCGTGGCGGAGAGGCGGGTGGTCAATTGCTGCCGCCGCGCGCGAGCGCTTCCTGGCCTACGTGTCCCCGGATGCGGGGGGCGTGCCGAAACCGGGGTGGTATCCCGCGGCGGCGCACTGTCAGGTGGCGTCGTCAGCAGCGCGAATCGCAGCTGGGCACGAATTCACGTGCCAGAGCCCGTGACCGTAGCGATACGGTGAACGCCGTCGAGGACGAGGACGCGCGACACGTCGCGCCGGAGGGGAAGTGGATCGTCCTCGGTGACGAACAGAGCGGCGTCGGCGCGTATGCAGGCAGACGCGCGTGCAGCTGGAAACGCGCCGCTCCAGCGTCGCGCGTACGATTGCCCGCAGCGCTCGTCATCAGGGATGTGCGGGTGACCGTGGGCCACGTGCTCGGCCTTCAACGGTCCGCTCGTGACACGGCAGCTCGACTGTACCAAGGAGGTCGGCAGGTCCGCCGCCTCGGCCACGCCAGGTCCATCCGGTGGCGCTTCGCCGCCGGGCGCGGCTCCATCGTCCGCCGTGGCCGCTCCCAGGCTCGCAGCGCCCCGCGACCGGTCCGCGACAGCGAAGGCGGACGAGGCGCAGCTGCTCCTCGGTCGGGGCGAAGCGGACAAGGCCGAGGCGCTCGCCATGGGCACGCTCAACGCCTGCGAAGACAGGTGCAGCGCAGCGGTCAAGGCACGTCTGTGGTGCCTGGTGGGCATCGCGTGGAGTCGCCGGAACGAAGTGGATCGAGCCCGCGAGGCGTTCACTTCTGCAATCGAGGTGGATCCGGGGGTGAAGCCGGACACAGCCGTCGCAGGGGACCAAGCGATGGCCACCTTCTACGAGGCTCGCGCCCGTCGCGGTCAGTAGCAGAACGCTGGACCAGCACCGAAGGGAGGAGCGGCGCGGCGGTGCCTCCACGATCTCGTCGCTAGGACCGACGTGATCGACTCGCGAATCGACGCCAGCGTCGCCGCCGACGTCGTGGATGTGTTCTGGTAGCGTTCGGTTGCCGAGTTCGCGGGCGTGCTGGGCGTAGTGCGCCTCGCTGGCCGTGCGACCGCAGGCGCGAGCTCGCTGTAGCAACCGCAGTGGAACATTCCGAGCGTTGATGGACGCCCCGTCGCCGCACCGGGGCTTGTCGGTGAACGACCAGATCGACGAGGATGTCGTCGCCGCTGCGGCGAGCGGCAAGGCGACGTCGATTGTCGCTCGCACAACTACGGCTTTGCCACCGCGCTCCGCTACTTCTTCCAATATCAGGGCGGCGAGGCCCTCGTCTTCACAGGCGACGACGACTTCTGGGTGTTCATCAACGGCAGGCTCGCGCTGGATCTCGGCGGGGTACACGCGGAGCTCAGCGGCTCGGTGACGCTCAGTGCCACGGGCGACGACCCGCGCTTCGCGCTGACGCGGGGCAACGTGTACGAGATAGCGCTCTTCCACACGGAGCGCCACACCAGCGCGTCGAACTTCGATCTCTCTATCGCTGGGTTCTTGGCGCCGCGACCAACCAGGGCGAGGGATAGGGCCAGCCTTGGGATCCCGAGCGCTTACGACGTCGAGGTTACCCGCCGTCAAGAGGACGAGAGCGCCCGCGCGAGGCTTCGCCCACCTCGACGCTGCCAGTTCTGACACTGGGTCCCTGCCGGAGCGGCGTGGTACCAAACTCTCTGGCTGCTCCGAGAGGAGTCGCCACAGACCGAGAGAACGAACACCCATGAAGCCCTGTCATTCCGTGGCCTTGGCTTGCGCGATTGCCGTCTCCGCGTGGGGCACGCTCGCGCACGCCACGAAGAGCGCCGAATTTTACACGACCACGTCCTATCAGTACGGTCGGTTCGAGGCCAGCATCCGCTTTCCCGCGGGTTCGGGCGTCATCGGGGCCTTCTTCCTCTGGAAGGACGGCTCGGAAGTCGCAGGCACTTTCTGGAACGAGCTCGACATCGAGAAGGTCGGCGCGGATTGCGCGCTCGACACCAACGCGTTCTACGGCGATCCCGAGCAGGTGCACACGATGGACATCCCGGTCACCGCGGATCTGTGCGGTGGGTTCCATACGTACGCGTACGAGTGGACGCCGGAGTACATCGCCTGGTTCGTCGACGGCACCGAGGTCCGACGGGAGACGGGCGAAACCGCGACCGCGTATGCCGAGAACGCCACCGAAGGAATGCAGCTTCGATTCAATATTTGGCCGGGCGACGCCAGCTTCGGCGGCGTTTTCGACCCGAGCATCCTGCCGGTGGTCCAGCAAATCGACTGGGTGCAGTACTCCTCCTATGCGAACGGCGCCTTCCAGCTAGCCTGGCGCGAGGACTTCAACGCAACCACCGCCCCGACCGGGTGGGCCCGGGGAACCTGGGATTCCCCGAAGGGGCTGTCGACCCACTCCGACAGCAACGTGACCTTCGCCGACGGCGTCGCGATCCTCGCGCTGACCGACGACGCCGGGACAGGCACCGGCGGAACCACTTCGGGGACGGGAGGGGCAGCGCCGGGGACGGGCGGCACCGACCCCCTGCCCACGGGTGGCTCGACGGCGACCGGAGGTGGCGGTGCGATCTCCACCGATACCACCGTCACTCCGTTCGGCGAAACGGACGAAGAATCCGGCTGTGCGTGCCGGGTTGGGACGGCGCGGCCGCGCCATGGTGCCGGGTTCGGCTGGTTGCTCGGCGCGCTCCTCGTCGGGTTTGTCCGGTGGCAGAGGCAGGTGGCGCCACGGGGGAGACGGCCATGATGCTGACGCGACCTACGCTGCCCGCTGTGCTCCTGGCGGTCACGACCCTCTCGGGTGTTGCATGGGCGGACGCGAGCGCCGAGCTCTACCACAATCAAGCGTACGTCTACGGCCGCTTCGAGGCTCGGATCCGCTATGCGGCAGGGGACGGCGTGGTGAGCTCCTTCTTCCTGTGGAAGGAGGGATCCGAACTCGAAGGTGCGTTCTGGAACGAGCTCGACTTCGAGAAGATCGGCGCCGATTGTCAGGTGCAGACCAACGCCCTGTACGGCAACCCTGAGTCCGTTCACAAGGGGATGTACTCAGGCAGCGATCTCTGCACCGCCTACCACGACTACCGCTTCGACTGGACTCCGACGTACATCGCCTGGGCCGTCGATGGGCAGGAGATCCGGCGGGACACCGGGGAGACGGCGACGGCGTTCGCTCAGAACGCCGCTAACGGGATGCGGATTCATTTCAACGTCTGGCCTGGCGACGCGTCCTTCGGGGGCAACTACAACCCGTCCATCCTGCCGGTGTATCAGTACATCAGCTGGGTTCAGTACTCCTCCTACGACAACGGCAGTTTCAACCTGGAATGGCGGGAGGACTTCGCGGGAGGGAATCTGCCGAGCGGATGGGCGGCCGGCGACTGGTCATCTCCAAAAGGCAGGTCCACGCACAACCCGAACAATGTCGGTTTCGTGGACGGGATCGCCGTGCTTTCGCTCACGACCGACGGCGCGACGGGCACACCCAGCACCGTGCCCCCTGACGGCGCCGGCACCGGGGGAACCGGCACCGGCGGCACGAGCACGGGCGGCGAGAGTACCGGCGGTGGTGACACGGGCGGCGAGAGTACCGGCGGGACTGGCAACGGCGGCACGAGCACCGGGGGCACCAACCTGGGCGGCGAAACCACGGGTGGCATGAGCACCGGCGGGTTCGCCACTGGCGGCGTCGCTACGGGCGGCGTCGCCGCCGGCGGCACGAGCACCGGGGGCACCAACCTGGGCGGCGAGGCCACCGGGGGAGTGACCACGGGTGGCGTTCCCGCCGGCGGCACCAACGTCGGCGGCGGAGGCGGCACCGTCACGGGCGGGGTGAGCGCTGGCGGCACCACCACGGGCGGGGTGGCGAGCGGTGGCTGGACGAGCGGCGGCGGCACCCTGGGCGGGACCAACGGGTCCGGGGGCGGCACGGGCACTGCCACGGGAGGCGACGACGTTCCGATGGGCACCGGCGGCGCGACCGGCGGCGACAACCAGGGCGGTTTGGGTACCGCCGCGACCAGCGGGGCAGCCTCCGAGGAGCCCGGCTGCGCGTGCCGAGTTCGGTCGGGCAACGATCGCACGGGTTGGCACAGCGTCTTCGGTCTATTGGCGCTGCTGCTCACGTGGCGTCGGCGCGGGTCGGTCCGGGGCCGTGAGCTCACCGAGCGCCGCCGCCCGGCGTACCGCGCAGAAACAGATGTGGACGAGGTAGCGGCACCGACCGCCCGGTAACCGGGCGACCTCTCGTTCCTCGTGGCCTCCCCTCAGCAACCCTGCGGCTGCCATGACCCGACATCCCCATCACCGTATTGCCGAAACCCTCGCGGGATCGGTTTCGCCGCTGCTCTGCCTGGCCGTGTGGGGGCTGAGCGGTCCCGGCTGCAGCGACCCGAGCTCCGCGGGTGGTCCGGCAGACCACACCGCTGACGCCGGGCCGGAGGGCGATGCCGGCGTTGACTCCGGCGAACCAGCGGATTCGGGCGCTGAGAGCGACGCAGGAGCGGACGCCGACGCCGGGTCGGAGCTCGATGCCGGGCAAGAGCTCGATGCCGGGCAAGAGCCCGATGCCGGGGGTCCGATCATCGATGAGGCGGCGGTTTCTGCCGAGGTGGACCGGATCCTGTCCGGGCTGACCTTGGAGCAGAAGACCGCGCAGATGACCCAGATCCAGTTCGAAGACGTGTCGGTTTCCAGCGCCAGCACGGCCTGCTACGGCTCGATCTTCAACGGCGGCGAGGAGCTGCCGTTCACGAACGACCCGGCCACCTGGGCCCAGAACCTGGACGACCTGCAGCGAGCGACCGTCGACGGCTGCGGCATCCCGATGCTCTACGGCATCGACGCCGTCCACGGTAACGCCAAGGTCATCGGGTCCACGGTGTTCCCTCACGAGGTCGGACTCGGGGCGACCAGAGACGCGGACCTCGTCGAACGGATCGGCCGGGCCGTGGGCAGGGAATGTCGCGGCGCCGGAATGCACCTCGCCTTTGCCCCGACGGTGGCCGTGGCCCGGGACGAGCGCTGGGGGCGCACCTATGAAAGCTTCGGCGAGACGCCGGAGCTCAGCGCGGAGCTCGGCGCCGCGTACGTCAAAGGACTGCAAGGTAGCGGCGATCTATCGGATCCCGGGGCGGTTGCCGCCACGGCCAAACACTATGTCGGGGATGGCGCCACGACTAATGGCATCAACGCCGGAGTCGTCGAGGTGGGAGAGGCCACGCTGCGGGCGATCCACCTGCCGCCCTACCAGACAGCGGTGGTCCAGAACGTCGCGTCCATCATGCCGTCGTACCACCAGTGGCTCCGGGATGGGCAGCCACACTACATGAGCACCGACGATTTCGCGCTCACGAGCTGGCTCAAGACCGAGCTCGGCTTCAGAGGGTTCTGCCTCTCCGACTACGATGCCATCCCGCGGACCCAAGGGTACGCGGCCGATGGCAGCCCTCTTCCGTACACGCCGGGCGTCGTCTCGACGTCGGTCAACGCCGGCATGGACATGGCCATGGTCGCGATGGCGGGCGGCGTCGGTGATTGGCTGAACTCCCTCCGGAGCGGCGAGATCCCCCAGGCGCGCATCGACGATGCGGTTCGCCGCATCCTTCGCGTCAAGGTGCGGATGGGGCTCTTCGCCGACAACTTCGCCAAGGCCTACTCGGACGCGACGCTGCGTAGCCAGATCTGGTCCCAGGAACATCAAGACCTGGCGCGTGAAGCCGTCCAGAAGTCACTCGTGCTGCTCAAGAACGACGGAATCCTGCCGCTCGACAAGGCACATGCCATCAAGGTGGTGGGCCCCTATGCCGACTCGATGGGCGCTCAGGCCGGCGGGTGGACCGTCAGCTGGCAGGGCAGCGACCAGTACGGCACGAGCCAGGTCATGGGGGAGACGATCCTCGCCGGCTTGGCGACGCTCGGCAGCGCCGTCGAGTACACCACCACCATCGCCAGCGGGGACACCGTGGTCGCGGTGGTCGGCGAGCGCCCCTCCGCCGAGGAATACGGCGACGACGGCCACCGGGCACGCGACTCGGACACGTGGGCGTCCGTCCGCCTGCACAAGCAGCCCGGCTACCCGGAGCTGCAGAACGCGCTGACCGCCGGCGCCAGGGTGATTCTGGTCATCCTATCCGGCCGACCCCAGGTGATCGAGGACCCCACCGTGCTGGAGCGGTGCAGCGCGATCGTCGAAGCTTGGTTTCCCGGGTCCAGGGGCATCGGGGTTGCCGACGTTCTGTTCGGCGATGTCGACTTCACGGGCAAGCTGCCCCACACCTGGCCCAGGAGCTTCGAGCAGATCCCGGTCAACGTGAACCGGCAGAGCGACGAGCCCGGCTACGACGCCGCCAG
>JAFGBI010000185.1 GCA_016933275.1 Polyangiaceae bacterium
CCCATGCCGCCCATGCCGCCCATGCCGCCCATGCCGCCGCCCATGCCGCCCATGCCGCCGCCCATGCCGCCCATGCCGCCACCAGGAGGCGGGGCTGGCGGTTTCGGACGCTCTGCCACTACGGCTTCGGTGGTGAGCATCATGCCGGCGACGCTGGCCGCGTTCTCCAGCGCGACGCGCACGACCTTCACGGGATCGATCACCCCGGCCGCAACCAGGTCGCAATACTTCCCGGCCTGTGCGTCGTAGCCCTGAGCGCCGTTCTCGGAGCGCACCCGTTCCACCACCACTCGCGGTTCGAGCCCGGAATTCTCGGCGATCTGGGCCAGCGGCGCGGCAGCCGCGTGCGCAAGAAGCTTCGCGCCGTTCCGCTGGTCGGGGTTAAGCTCGGTGAGCTTGTCCACGGCTCCCGCCGCTCGCAGGAGCGCGACGCCGCCACCGGGGACATACCCCTCGTCCACCGCGGCGCGGGTCGCGGCCAGAGCGTCGTCGAACCGTGCCTTGCGTTCCTTCATCTCCGGTTCCGTGGACGCACCCACCTTGATCACCGCGACCCCGCCGGCCAAGCGTGCCAGACGCTCCTCGAGCTTCTCTCGGTCGTAGTCGCTCGTGGTGTCCGCGATCTGCGTGCGGATCTGCTCCACTCGCCCCTTTATCTCGGCCTTCTTGCCCTTCCCGCCGATGATCGTGGTGTTGTCCTTGTCGACCTCGATCTTCTCGGCCCTCCCGAGGTCCTCGACCTTGGCGGTGTCGAGGTTCCTACCGAGGTCGCTCATGAATGCGTAGGCACCGGTGAGGATGGCGATGTCCTTCAGCATGTCCTTTCGACGGTCACCGTATCCTGGTGCCTTCACCGCTGCGACTTTGAGCACGCCGCGGAGCTTGTTCACCACCAGCGTCGCCAACGCCTCACCGTCCACATCCTCGGCCACGATGAGCAGCGAGGCACCCTTGCGGTTGACAGCCTCCAGCACCGGGACCAAATCCGCCATCGCGCTGATCTTCTTCTCGCTGATGAGGACGTAGCAGTCCTCCAGCACGACCTTCTGCTCGTTCTGGTCGGTGACGAAGTAGGGCGAGAGATACCCGCGGTCGAACCGCATCCCCTCCACGACTTCCACCTCGGTTTCGCGCCCCTTGGCCTCGCTGACCGTGATGACGCCATCACGGCTCACCTTCTCCATCGCCTCGGCCAGGACGTTCCCGATGCTCTCGTCGCCGTTCGCGCTCACCGTGGCGATGCGCCGAAGATCATCGGTCCCCTTGACCTTCTTAGCCTGACCCTTGAGGTGAGCCACCATCGCGGCCGCGGCGACGTCGATGCCCCGCTTGATGTCCATGGAGGCGGCCCCCGCCTCGACCAGCCGCAGGCCGTCCCTGAAGATCGCCTGTGCCAAGACCGTCGCTGTCGTCGTGCCGTCGCCGGTATCATCGTTGGTCCGCGTTGCTACCTCTCGGACCATCTGGGCGCCGATGTTCTCGAGCTTCTTGCCGAGCTCGACCTCCTTCGCGACCGTCACCCCGTCCTTGGTCACGGTCGGCGGCCCCCAGGACTTCTCGAGGGCCACATTGCGGCCACGCGGTCCGAGGGTGACCTTCACCACGTTGGCGAGGGCATCGACACCCCGCTTGAGGGCCTTGCGCGCGACCTTGTCGAAGACAATTTCTTTGCTGCTCATGGATTTCCTCTCGAAGCGTCTGGGAAACTGTGCGGGCCCGCTGGGGCCCTCGCGGTGCTCGAGGGCGCTCCCAACACCCGTCCTCGGTGCAGAGTGACCCGTATGCGGGCTCAGTGGGCGCGGAAGTTAAATCACGGTGCCGCTGGGTCAACCCGGGGGTGGGGAATACCATTCTTTCCGGCGCGATTTGGGGGATCCATCTCTGCCCTCCTGGCTCCCCTCCCCCCGCGCCCGGCCCGAGTCCTTCCGACCAGCCTCTCGAACCCACCCGGCAACCGCTGGCTTTCTGGCATCGTAAGCCGCTCGTTTTCCCCCCCGATTGGCGGGAACCTGGTCACTGTTCTCGGGTTTGGACCGACGCGTTCCGCTTGCGCAGGTGGGGGAATCGGAATAGATTCCCGGCCCCCGTCGATTGGGGAATCGTCTAACGGCAGGACACAAGATTCTGGTTCTTGTTATCTAGGTTCGAATCCTAGTTCCCCAGCCCTGCAACCTTACTGCAGGGTCCTCCCGGCGCCCCCGGGAGGTTGGCCTCGGTGAACCAGACCCGAGGCCACCCCAGGCCCCATCGTCTAGTGGTTAGGACATCGGCCTCTCACGCCGGTAACAGGAGTTCAAATCTCCTTGGGGTCGCTCGGTATTCTCGTGAGATTCCGCTCTCAGGGTAGCAGTCCCCTCGCTTGGTCGCGACCCGGCGGGGCGAAGGGGGCGCCCTACGGCGCCGGGGCCGACCTCGCCGCGAGGCTTGGGTGGCTCTTTGCGAGGCGCGCGGGACCGGGCTACGTCCTACCTGGGTTGCCTTCAGCGGCCGCGATCTCAGGCGAGGATCGCGAATAATGCGTACCGGCCGGCCAATCAAGGCGAATTCCGTTTGCCCGTCTCGTGGGCCGGGCTTGCCCTAGGCGTTGTGACGGCCGCGTGGGCCCGCTAATGCCACGACAGCAAGCACCCGGAACGGCGCCAAGGGAGACAGATCACGGCACCAGCTCCCCCCGCGCTAACGTAGACGGTCAAGCTACCTGGGAGAGCGGCGGCGCTCACCTTGCGGCGCGTGATCGCGCCCGAGCCCCCACCACCGCCACCGGGTCCCGGCACGCCGGTGCCACCACCGCCACCACCGCCACCACCGACGAGGCTGAACCCACGCGCCGCACCGCCCCGCTTGGCCGCGTAGACGCGGATCCCTACGCCGTTGTGAACGGCGAGATCGGCGGTCTTGCGCTCCGCGCCGAACGCCTCGCAGAAATCGAGGATCTGTCGCGACTGAACCTTGTCCGGGCTGACAACGGCCTAAGCGAATCGCTCGGTGCCCACGATCGATCGAGGCTCTACCGTCTCGCACGACCAGCAAGCGTGCAGGGCGGCGAGGAGGCTCTTACCCGAACGGCGCCCGACGGTGATCTTGGACGGTGCGCCAGGCCGCGGCGTCGGGCGGGAGCGTCCAGGGGCCGCCGAGCAGGCCGCCGTGGTTGACCGGCGAGCGGTCAACTAGCTTGGCGACGCACAGCTGAGCCGGGGTGAGTCCCGGGACGCGTCCGGCGAAGCGAGGTTTCGGGAGGGCGCGAACATGAGCCGCAGGGCGCCCGCGCGCATCACCCCGCTGAGCTCAGCCCCGGCGCCCATGCCCCGCGCGAGACGGCGGAGCCGGCGTGTCGTGGAGTCGCTCCCGGCCTCAGAATCGATGAAGCCGCATCGGAGCTTGGCGACGGCGCCGCCGCACCACGCAGGGCGCCCGGCGGCCAAGCTTACCAGCAGGGAGAGGGCCGCGAATGACTCTCGGGAGCCGGGTCGGCATGTCGTCCATCGTCGGCGCGAAATCCAGGATCATGGCCCCAGCCTGGTCGCGGACGGCAAGCTCCTCGTCGACGGCACCGCCTATCCTTGCGGGGCTGCGGACGGGGTTGGTCCCACTGTTCCCGGATGGAACGACCACGGACGTGCCCCGTTCGGATCTCGATGCTCCGCAAGCCAGTCGATCACCCGCTTCGCCCATTCCATACGCGCGGGATACGTCGGGTGCACATGGTCCCCCAGCCGCGGCATGTCCGGATAGACCTCGTCCGTGTCCATGTACGCGCAGGGTGGGCAATTCTCGCGGATGATGGTGGTAAGCTCGTTGGTCCCCGATGCGAGTGGAGGCGGCGAGATCCAAACGCATGGACGATCCCCGATCCGCGCGACGAGCTTCCGGATGGTCTTCGTGCGCTGGGCGGGGTCCTGGATCTTGAGCTCGTTCATCCCGAGCGTGATGAGGACGAGATCCGGATTGAGCTCCGCGAGCGCCGATGGCAGGGTCTCCCCCCAGGCCCAGGTCGGAATGAAGCTCGCGGTCTCGAAGCGCAGCGTCCCCTTGACGCCGTGCTCCTTGAGCTGGCGATTGAGCTCGATCCCGAGCGCACCCGCCATCGAGTCCCCGATGTGCAGCACGCGGGTGCCCTGGGGGAGCGGCGGCGGCAGGACAGGACCGACCGCGCTCGCTGCGGAGGCCGAAACAACCGGCGCGGCAGCCTCTTCGTTGGTCTTGGGGCGCGGCTCGGAGGCCGAGACGACCGGCCTCGTGGCCTGGGGAGACACGATGGGCGCGGCGGCAACGGTCGTGGGAGGGGTTGGCGCGGCTCCGCAGGCATCGAGCCCGACCGCGGACAGGGAGAGCAGAGCAAGGCTTCGAATCAGGGACAACAGGTCGAGTTCCATCCCACTCCCACGTCGCGATTGGCGCATCCGGCCTGGCGGCTCACCACGTTGCGGGCATGGTGAGTGCCACCATCGTAGCGGTACGCATGGGGTCGTCCAGGGTAGTGCGCCACGCAGTCCGCGTCGAACTCCAGGGCACGCGAGCGAGTGACCCCGGACAGGTCGACGGGCGCACCCGAGCCCACGGGAGCGGCTTCCAGTACGCACCCGTGGCCAGGCTCGAGCCGGCGGCCCGATGGGCAGATCGGGTCGGTCGGCTTCGCGCACCGGGCACCGTTCCAGACCTTGCCCGCGGGGCAATCGACGTCACGAACCCCTCGGAGGCAGCCTGACCCATCCTTGGCCGGGCCGAAAGGACAAGCCACTCCCGGAAGCGTGACCGCGCAGCGGAATCCCAGGTGGGAGCCCCATTCGTCAGGCCGATAGCGGTTCCTCAGCCGCGGGTTCATCCACTTCTCGAAACGACGGCTCCAACTCCCGCCGCGATAGACCCTGGCGCGACCGGCAACGGGCGGGAAGGGGTACTCGCCGTACCAGCTGTCCGTCCATTCCCACACGTTTCCGATCACGTCGACCAGCCCGAAGACGTCCTCGGGGAATTGCCCGACCGAACAGGAACCTCCAGGGTGCTTCCAGCAGGTGTGGTCGTCGAGCGCGCCCTCGCCCCAGGGGTACGCGAGGTCTCGCGTACCGCCGCGCGCCACGTACTCCCACTCGATCTCGCTCGGGAGCCGCGCCTGCCGGTACGCGCAGTAGGCGACGGCCTGGTGCCAGTCCACGCAATTGATCGGGTGATCGCCGCGCCCAGCACGGGCCACGTTGCAGAAGCGGCGCCCATCGCGGGCAGGCGCACATGCCCCAGCCTTCACACACTCGACATAGGCGTTCACCGTCACCTCGGTGCGGTCGAGACAGAACGAGGCGATCTCGGTCAAAAACCGCGGACTGCTCTCGCTCTCGGGGAAGGTCCCGCGGGTTCCGATCCAGATCGAACCTGCCGGGATAGGACGTGTGCCGGAGGGGCAAGTTCCCGGGGCAGTGGCAGGGGCCGTGCCCGCCCCCGCCACCCCTGGCGTCTTGGCTGCCGCGCTGACACTCGCCGCGGCGCCGGGTGGCGAAGGGTTGGTTGGCGCCACCGACAGGGTACTTGCCGCCTCGAGCGACGGGGCCGAAGGGCGGTCCTCCTCGACGACGTGACGGCCGCAGGCGCACGCGCCAAGGAGGCCGACGAGCGCGCTCTCGGCCGCTCTCCTCGTGGCTGGTCGAGAGGCCAAAGGTAGCGTGCACGGACCATACACCATTGTGGTTCGAGTCTCACGCTCCCTCCCGGGCCTCTTCAGGAAGCAACTGGCGCCGCCGATGCCGTCCCCAGGTTCGATGAGCGGGTCTCTCGCGAGGGGGCATCCCCGCCTCGTCGTCGGCCATTTTGCCCGCCGTCCAATGGGCAACACCATCGAGCCCTGGTATGGGGTTTGCGATGGCTGCCTCGGTCACGCTCTCTGGCCTTACGCGCCGGTTCGCGGGGGCTCCGCGCCCCGCGATCGAGGGGCTCGATCTAGTGGTGGCCGCGGGAGAAACGGTGGTCCTGGTGGGACCGTCGGGCTGCGGCAAGAGCACCACCCTCCGACTCGTGGCGGGCCTCGATCGCCCCGACTCGGGGACCATCGCGATCGGCGACCGCGACGTCTCCCGCGTCCCGCCCCAGGATCGCGACGTCGCGATGGTCTTCCAGGGCTATGCGCTCTATCCGCACCTACGGGTCCGCGATATCCTCGCTTTTCCCCTGAAGATGCGCGGGGTGGCCCGCGCGGAGCGAAGGAACAGGGTTGCCGCGACGGCGGAGCTACTAGCCATCACGGAGCTCCTCGATCGGCGACCCTCCGAGCTCTCGGGAGGTGAGCAGCAGCGGGTGGCGATGGGGCGAGCGATCGTGAGGAGGCCCGAGGTGTTCCTCTTCGACGAGCCACTCTCGAACCTCGACGCCGCGCTGCGGTCCGTGCTCAGGGTCGAGGTCGGCAAGCTCCTGAGTACCCTCGAGGCCACTGCGCTCTACGTCACGCACGACCAGACCGAAGCGATGACGCTCGGTCACCGGGTGGCGGTACTCCGCGCCGGGCGGCTCGAGCAGATCGACACCCCACGGCGGATCTACGAGGCCCCTGCCTCCACCTTCGTTGCCAGCTTCTTCGGTACCCCCCCGATGAACCTACTCGACGCCGCTCGCCACGGCGAGAAAGTGCGGGTCGGTGGGGTGACCGTAGCGAGTCCGCCCACCGACTCCGGGCGCCTCGTGTGCGGGATTCGACCGGAACACCTCGGCCTCGTCGGGGATGACCATCGAGGCTCCGCGCTGACGGGGACGGTAGCGTCGATCGAGCTCCACGGGGCCGAGTCTCACGTCACGGTGGCCGTGCCCGGGGGTGGGGTGCGCCTCAAGGTAGCCGGATTCGCCCCGCCCTCGCCTGGAGACCGGGTGCGCCTGGCCTTCCCTCCGGAAGCGTTGCACTGGTTCGACGCGACGTCGGAGCGGCGCCTGTGACGACACGTCGAGAGCTCGTCGCGTGGGCGTCGGCCGCACTCGCCCTGGGCGTCCTCGGCACGCCCGCGTGCCGCGACGATCGCGTCCCTGCCGGGCGCGATGTTGCCACACTCTGGTTCTCCTATGGCGGACGGAATCGCGAGGTCCTCGAGCGGCTGGTCGCCAAGTTCAACGCCAAGCAGGAGACGGCGTTCGTGCGGGCCGTGTTCCAGGGCGACTACTTCGAGGGTCTCGCCAAGCTCCGCACGGCGCTGGCCGCGGGCACCGGCCCGACCTTCAGCCATGTCATCGGCGAGATCATCCCCTACCTCGCGGCAACGGGGAAGCTCGAACCCCTCGACGGGTATCCGGGGGCAGGCTCGCTCGGCGTGATCCCCGAGCTCGGCCAGGCGCGGTCCTGGGTCGGCGGCGACCAGCGACCGCTCGTCGCCCTGCCCTTCAACCGATCGACCCCCATCGCCTACCTCAACGGGGCGGCGTTCGAGGCCGCCGGGCTCGGCGCGCCGCGCACGTGGGACGAACTCCGCACCATCGCTCGAGCGCTCACCATTCGCCGGGGATCGGTGACAGAGCGGTTTGGATTCGGTTGTCCCGCGGAGTGGTGGTTCTGGGTGGCGCTCACCGGCCAGGCGGGGGGTGAGGTCGTGGACCCGGATGGCCGCGTGACCCTGGGCGGCGAGGCGGGGATCGAGGCCGTTCGCTTCTGGCAACGACTCATCCGCGAGGACGGGAGCATGAAGCGTCCGGTGGGTCGCGACTACGACGCATGGGAGGCGACGAAGCAGGATTTCCTCACCGGGCGCACCGCGATGATCTGGACGAGCACCGCGTTCCTCAAGTACCTGGAAGAGAACGCCAGGTTTCCCGTGATTGCTGCCGCGCTGCCCGCGGCAAGGAGGCGCGCCGTCCCCACGGGGGGCACGCACTGGGTCGTACTGAAGGACGCCCCGGCCGTGGCCAAGCAGGCCGCCTGGGCATTCCTGCGCTTCATGTACGAGCCAGCGCAGGTGATGAGCTGGGCCACCTCTACCGGCTACCTGCCGGTGACGCACGCGGCCGTGGCGGAGCTCGAGCGAGGTGGCTACTACACGGCCCACCCAAACGACCGCGTCGCGGTGGACCAGCTCGGCGTCGCGCTCCCCTGGCCCTGGTGCACCGAGCTTTTCCGCATTCAACGCGAGATCGTCCAGCCGCACCTCGAGCGGCTCCTCCTCACCGACGCCGACGCGAGGCCGGTGCTCGAGGAGGCGCGGCGCGCAGCCGCCCGGGAGCACGGATGAGACCCCGTCGCTCGCTCGATCCGTACCTCATGCTCGCGCCCACGGTAGCGCTCCTCCTCGTCTTCTTCTTCTATCCGCTCGCCTACCACTACTGCGTCAGGTAGTCGCCCCGATGTAGGTCCATGTCATCCATGACGCACTTTGTGGGATCGTTTTTCTGCAAGAACTGTCCA
>JAFGBI010000186.1 GCA_016933275.1 Polyangiaceae bacterium
ACCGCAGGACATCGACGCCGTGCAAGGAGCGGATGGCGTGCAGAGCCAATGGCTCGTAGGTCGATGCCAGATCGCTCGGCCTCTTGAGACGAGAGCCGTCGCGACCCGGCGCGCCAGACCACCTGGTCGAAGGTCGTCGACCGCATCAGGATGCTCCCCGACGCTGGCGTTGCCACCAACGTGCTCGCGATGGTCACCGACGCTTCTGCCCGCCGTGCTCGGGAAACCTATGGCCTTGGCAGCTCAGCGCGGCAGATCGTTCCGCTCGCAACCGAGCAGCACTTCTACTCGTGCCGTCGTCAGCGCGGTGAGGATGTCGCAGGTCGCCGGGCACACCAGGATCCTCGTGGGATCGGCCGCGTTGTCATAGTACCAGGCCGGTCCAGGCGCGACCGGACACTCGTCGATCGTGGGAACGTAGACCATGGGGGTCGTCGCGTCCTCGAGCTGCACGTTGACGTTGACGAGGGTAGGGTCGAGGGTCTCTCCTGGTGGTGGCTCCGGGATCGCCCATTCGCAGGGGAGGGTGATGATCTCAGTGGTGACGATCGTCTCCGTGAACGTCTCGACGACCGTGATGCTGTCGCGGATTGCGTTGAGCGCGGCGAGGAAGCCTGCCGAGCCCGAGCTGGTGACATCGCAGGCCTCGTCGCCGGGCACATCCGGGGTGCAGTCCGAGCCACCAGCCACCGCGATCGCGTTGAGCAGGGTGAACCCCTCCTCGGTGACGCCGGCCATGCCGATCGTGAAGGTCACCGCACCGCTCGCCAGCCCGGCCGCGGCGATCGGGGTCAGCACGCTCGCGGAATCCGGATCGACGCAGCTCTGACCGAACGTCGTTCGGCCCGCCGTACCCCCCGTGCCCTCAGGTTCGACCTCGCAGATCGCGCTCAGGCCGCAGGCATTGGGCTGCCCATCCGTGACGAACACCACGACGCATTGCTCGTCCGGGTGATCTGCTACGAATGTCGCGCAGTACTTGGTTGCGCCGGTCAGCGCCCCCACGGTCGGGGTGGAGCTGGCCCGCCGCGTACTCTCGAGGGAGCTCACGATCGCCTCCGCTTGGTCCGGGAGCCGGCCCATCTCGACGGCGGGGGTGGCATGTGCTTCGCCCGTGCACTCGTCGGGTGCCTGACCGGCCCCAACCGGGTGAAAGTACTGGATCGCGACGTCCATGCCCTCCGATGCGGGATCGTTGACGAAGCTCGTGAGCGCAGATACCGCCTCTTGCCATTTCGAGCTGCCGGTATTCACGCCGGTTTCGTTCATGCTCATGGAGTTGTCGAGCATGATGTAGAGCGCGAAGGGCGCGGGGACCTGCGTCTCGATGGTGGTGACGATCTCCTCCTCGACCTCGATCGAGTCCGGCTCGAGCGCGAGTCCGGTGCAGGTCTCGACCTCGGTCAGCGTGGCGTCGCCGATGCTGAGGATCCCCCCTGTCGACTCGATGAGGACGGTGTTGCCCCCGGAGGGGGTGATGAACGCGCCGGTCCCTCCCGAACTGCCGCCTCCTACCGTCGCCCCTCCACTGCCGGAGTTGGACCCGGTGGCGGAATTCGAGCCGGTGCCCTCGCCTGAGCCGTCGCGGGCGCCGGTTTCGACCGTATCCCCGTCCTCTTCCTCGGTGGTGCACGCCACGGAGAGCACGAGAACGAACGTCGAGCATAGACGAACCAGAATGTGTTTCATGGGTCCTGGCCTCCAGTGGTGCGGATGACCTAGTCGCGAAGCAGCGTCACCGCGAGTTGGGTCTTTCTGCCCTTTTCTCGTCACGTGCCGAAGATTCCATTCTAAGGTGGAGGCCCCGGTAGGCCTATCGCTCGAACAAGGTCCAACCCGGTCGGCTGGAACTGGGAGGGGTGGGGTGTTCTCGAGGCGGACGACGCGTCGGTTCCCTTTCGGCGTCACTCGCCCAGCTCGCACCGGGCGAGATCGATGGCGTCCGCCATTGCGCCTGCGCGGGAGATCCCAAGGTGGCGGCCGCTTCCACCGACGCAGGCGGCGCGGAGCGGCCTCGGATTCTGTGGGTCGGCCCCGGCGTCTTCGGCATCGGAATGGCCGGGGTCGCGGAGCCGGTGGTCGTCCGTCGGCCGACCCAGGTGGTGATCGGCGTCGTCGCAGCTCGAGCCGCCGAAAGGGAGGCTGGAGGTGCCGAACACAAGGAGAAGCTTGGCGTGGGCGGCGTCCACGAGCTTCTCGTAGATCGAGATGCTGCCGCAAGCAACGGATGTGCCAAGCCATTCGAGAACGCTGCCCTCTCGAGGAAGCGAACCGTCGCAAGGTCTCGTTGGCAGCCCTTGTCGGCACCACCGGCTCTCACGCCGGTTCTCGTGCCGCTCGCTCCTGCGCTGCCGGTTGCGCCGCTCGCCGTTCGCGTCCTTCTGGCTTGCGTGCGGCCTGCTGTCGATGATGCCCAGCCCGCGCTGCCCGTGGGCGAGCCGCCCCCGGTCGGATGGGGGGGGGCAATCGGGTCCCCCGTCGGGTAGACAACCGCGCTATCGGGGGCACCTCCCGACGGAGCCGCGCTTCCCATTCCATCGCTCGCTTCGGCGAGCGATGCCGGCGCGAGAGCGCGAGGAGACCTCTCGACGGAGGAGGTGGTTGGTCGCACGAATCGGTCCGTCTTCCCTGGAAATGAGAGAGGAGGTCGTGGATGAGCGAACCGCGGAGGCCGTCGCTGGCGCCGAAGCTCACGAAGGTAGCAGCTCATGCTGTCGAGTTTCACCCTTCGCTGCTGTCATAAATGACGGGACGGGACCACAATGATCACATCTTCGTCCCAGATTCGGAGGACCATTCGCCCACCCTCGGGTCATCTACCCCGCCCCTCTGGAAAAGGAGACTGTCATCGTCACCGTCAGTCATTGCGTCGTCTGGGGGGCGAATTCGAGCTCCGTCTGGCCGTACACCAAATCGGTTCTGGAACGAGGTCGTCGCCTCGGTGTGCCGCCGTGGTGATGCTTTCGGCAGCGGACCCTGGGGAGGGCGCGAGAGTGAGCCGGCCCGTTCGCCGGCCCCGATGCCAGGGGTGAGGATTTCCACGCTGCCTTCCTGAATGTTGTCAGCCTACTGATCCGTCCAGAGCACCGCTCAGGATGCCAACCGCAACGGCAGCGCTGGAAACGCGTTCGTGCGAGGCGAGGACGCGTTTCCAGCGCTGCCTCTGGAGAGGTCTGCTGCCGGCTCGGTGCTCTAGGTCATTGATTTGACGCAGCAATCAACCTGATTGCTGTTCTGGGGAGTGTCTTCAATCCGAGCCCGAGCCCGCTGGCACGATCCGTTGGCGGGAGCTCGAGACGGAGCCTGTTCCTCCGCGGGCACCTGCCGCAATCGGAAAGGACGCGGCACCATCAACAGACCCGGCTCGGAGCCGCATCGCGGAGAGCACCGCTCCCAGTGGCCCCTGGCAACCACTGGCAGCAGTGCTTGCCACGCCAGCCCCCTGCCCGACATCGGACGCGCACCCCGCTCCCGGTCCTGGCAACCACTGGCGGCAGTGCTTGTCACGCCAGCCCCCTCCCGGTCCCCAAACCCTCGGCTCGCGCAGTGAGCCGCCGACCAAGATTGGGGCTGCCGCTTGCGGCTGAGCGGAGGCAGAAGGCCCTATTCGTAGCGGACCTCGTCGACCAGAAGGTCCATCGTCTCGCCATGGTTGCTTACCGTCACGGCGTTGAGCGCGTCCAGCGCCGGGCAGCTCGTCGCGACGTCGATCACGACCGTCGTCCATTCGTTTCCGACTTCGACCAGCGTGGCCTCGCACTCCTCGCCGTCGTTGCTCGGGGCGACACCGAGCTCTCCGCCGCCCGAACGGGCGCGGAGCGAGAGCGAGAGGCGCGAGAAGGTCGTGGTGGGGAATGCCTGGCGGTAGTAGAGGTGAAACCCGTTCCATTGGGCGAGATCGCTGATGAGCACGCAGGACGCGCTGTCGTTGGCGCAGCCGTCGGTGGTCTCCGACGCCGTCGCGCCGCCCCAGGGATTCGGTGCCCAGCGCACCTGGTCGATCCCACCCCACCCCTCGTCATATACGTTCCCAGGCGGTACGAACACGCAGGCGTCTCCGTCGGCGATTGACTCCGCGAAGTTCGCTCCCGTGTCGAAGACCGATCCGATCGCGGTGTCCTGAGTCAAGACCTCTGAGCCCTGGGCGGTTTCCCCTGCGCCACTGCTGAAGCGAAACACCCCGCCCGGACCACCGTCGGCGAAGGTCGTGTTGTCGTCCAGGACGTGCCACGCACCCCCACTGCGCTGGACCGATCGCCAATTCTCGCTGTCCACGGCGCGGTACTCTGCGGTGCGGATTGGGAAGCGATGGTTGACGAACGCGAAGCGGAGGTATCCCCACTCGTTGCGGTCGAGGATCTCGGCGTGGATATTGCCCGTGACCGGGCAGGGGACGCGGCGGACGCTGGCGGCGTCGAGCCCACCGCCCCCGAGCGCCTCGGCTGCCTCGGGCGAAAGATCGAAATGGAAGGCACCGCCTGCGCAGAGTGGGTTCCCCTCGATGGGACAGAGGTCGTAGACCATGACGATCTCGGTGCCGCTGACGGTGTCGACCTCCCAGCACTCACCGCAGGCCTCACCGGGTTCGCCCTCGTAGGAGCTCCCGTCATACGGCTCCGCGATCGCCGTCGTGAGTCCGGCTCGCACGAATTCGGGCAGCACCGCGCTCGTGCGACGAAACTCGCACCAGCCGCTGTCTGCCGACCAGTACTGCGTGAGCCGCACGCTGCCGCAGTCGCTCGCCACCCCTGGTACGGGCTCGTCCGGGATCTGGATTTCGTTGCCGGACGGGTTCCCCTCGTCGTCCCGTCCGCACCCGTTCGCGCCAGTCACGACCAACAGTCCCAACCGCGCGACCTGTCCAATACGCGTCATGCCGTGATCCTACCGCTGAACGCGCCCGCGCGGGACTCCGGATGCCGTCTTCGGTGGACAATGACAGTCAGCGCACCTCTCGGGGCGCTGGATACCCAATGCCCGACCTTGATCGCTCGCCCGTCTTCGTTCAGCATCCACCATCGAGATGACCTCCCGCGACCGCAGGATCGGGCTCGCCAGGCTCGGTTCTGCCTTCGCGCGAAGACTCCAGTGACGCCGACCGGGTCGCTGTGTCCTGCCCGTACCTGTGTGATCCCTCGCCTCCCTCGAGGACGGGAGCTTTGCCGTTGGATTGAGCATGGAGAGACGCACGAGAAGGCCGGAGTCGTTGGGTTGGCTGCTGTTCGCGATGATGCTGTGCGGCTGTGGCGCTGATGGTCCCGCTGATCCCGGCGTCGCCGCCGGGGGGACCGCCGCCCAGGGCTCTGGAGGTGACACGGGAGCGGGTCCCGCCAGCGGCGGATCGGGAACAGGCGGTTCGGTAGCCACCGGGTCGACCGCGTCGACCGGGGGATCCGCGCCGAGCGGCGGGGCGAGCGGTGGCGCCGTCTTCGGCACGGGGGGGACGGGCGCCAACACGGGCGGGGTGAGCACGCCCACCGGTGGAGGAGGCGCGGGTGGGGTGAGCACGCCCACCGGTGGAGTGGGCACGGGCGGGGTGAGTACGCCGACCGGTGGAGCGGGCACGGGCGGGGTGAGCACGCCGACTGGCGGAGAGGGCACGGGCGGAGCGGCCATCCCCACCGGCGGTCTCGGTACGGGTGGCGTGGCCACCGGTGGGGTTCCGGGGTCGACGGGCGGCACCGTCACCGATCCCCAGGGGATGACCCTCTACTACGTGCGGCACGCGCAGACGGTGGCCAACGCTCAGGACAACCACGAGCCGACCCTGGAGGACGCGGACACGTTGACGGAGCTCGGCATGCGACAGGTGGACGACCTTACCGCCTACCTCACGGGGAGCGGTATCTCGTTCGATGCCGTGCTGGTGAGCCCCGCGCTGCGCTCCCAACGGACGATCGAGCCCTACCTGGTTGCGTCCGGACTCACTGGAGTCGTGTGGCCCGAGCTCTGGGAGTGTTGCGGCAGCGAGCCAAACGGGGACCCCCTGCCCACGGAGCCGGTCCGCTACGACTTCTTCAAGGTCTCGGTCGAAGCCCAGAACATGGCACTTCGCGAGGGCGACCCTGGGACCTTCTGGCAAGTGGACACCTATGAACAAGGTCTTTTCATGGTCATGCAGGCGCGAGACGCGCTCCTCCGCGGCTTCGGGCAGTCGGGCAAGACCGTGCTCATCTCGGGCCACGCCATCTCTGGCGGGATCATGATCGGGCTGCTGCGGGGGATGGACTTGTCGGGTGGCCTCGAGCAGACGGGTCCGAACGCGGTCTACATGCTGAACACGGGCATCCAGCTGCTCATTCAGGATCCGACCACGGGCGTGTTCGAGCTCGAGGACTCCAACATCAACGATCCTGTGTGGGAGTAGGGGCGAGCCACCCGGCGGTGAAGGCCCGAACCCCACAGCGTGGTCCCATCACCGCGAGCCGTGCCAGCTCGCGCGCCGGTCGACCCGCTTCGCTGCCGAGTGCCGAGGCAGCCCTCGCGCCGCGCCTTCAGCTCCTCGATGGTGGAGCGAGCTTCCGGGTCGCCGCCACGTTGCGCTTCCCGCCGCCGGCGGGCTGATCCGGCGTCCCGGGTGATTTCGTCGGAGCACGCTGGAACTCGCTACGGCTTCTGGTGTCAACACCGAGCATGAGCGATTGCGTCATCCTCACTCGGTTCTGGGACGAATACCCGCTCGAGACCATCGTGGCGGAGGTCGAGGAACGGTTCACGCTCGGACCCTTTCGCGCCGAAGCCAGGCCCAAGGGTGATGCTGAGACCGAGCCTGTGCTGCTCCATTTCGCCGGAGATGGGCAGCGCGCCTTGCTGGCGATCCCACCAGGGGGGTCCTCGTCGGTGACGCGGGGTTCGGTAGCCTACCGGGTAGAGCGCACGAGGATGGCGTCGCGCGCGAAGCGACGGCTCCGGCCGGACCTCGGGATCGTGCTTGGATTGGGCTTCGCGGTCACCGTCGTGGCATCGGTCCTCTACGGGGCATCCATGTGCCCGCCCGAGCTTCATGAGCTGAGCGAGGAGATCACCCCCGCGCGCGTCCCGGCCATCGATCCGGTCAAGGCAGTACCTGGGAGGATCGACGTGGAGCTGCGCGCTCCGTTCGGCACGACCCCGCGGTTGTCGTTTGGCGCGAGCGATTCCTGAGCGAGGGGAGGTCCTCTCTCCGTCTCGGGGAGCGGGCCGCGCTCGAGCTCCGCCAGGTTCCACGGAGCTGGATGAGGGTCTTGGGCGCAGTGAACGTGACGTTGGTGTGGGGGTTCGCGAAGGGCTTCGCGGGCGTCCAGAGGGGGTGGTCTGCGCCCTGCCCGACCGCCTCGCGCGGTCCCGTCTCGTCGAGACCGTAGGACGCCGCGATGGCGGGGGATGGATCCGTTTGCCGAGCCGGCTGCAACGGACGAACTCGTCCACCATCGGTGGTCCGCTCGGTGGGCGAAGCGTCCGAGCCAGCAGGAGCTCGAAGGGACACCGTTCGGTACTCTCCCCAGCGGGTCGAGGGCAGGGGCCCGACTCTCTCCTGCGCCGAGGAGCGGCGCCGAACCCCGGCGCATTGCCGGGGCCGGCGCCTCGGCGGCGAGGCCAGAACTCGGCATGCTGGTCGGGACGATCCGCGGGTCTCCACCGGTCATTCCGCTTCCCGGCTCCGGCCCCGGTGGGCACACGACCTCGGGCGGAGCCTGCTACTCGCCCGCCATCACCGCGACCGCTCGGAAGGTGTCCGTCGGGACTCGAATGGGAGTCCCGTGGCGTACGCCCGCGAAGTAGACCGAGATCGAGATGTCTTCCCAGGCAGCGGTCGACTCGAGCCCGGTGAGGCCGTTCGAGCGCAGGGCGCCATAGGCGCCCTCATCGTACTTGTCGAAATAGAGCAGGAGCCGGCCGTCACTCTGCAGCGCGGAGGGGCCTTCAGCGCCGAAGTTGCCGGTCAGTGGACTTGATGGGTCTGCGATCCAGGCATTGGCGCCAAAGAGCGTCGGGGAGGAGACGACGCGGATGTTCTTCTGTCCATCCGCCTCGTCCTTGAGGAACATCAGATAGCCATCGTTGCCCTGGTAGATGGTGGCATCTATGAGGTTGCGGCTCGGCCTTCCATAGAGCACCTCGGGGCTGGTGAAGGTCTGAAAATCCGAGGTGAGCATGTAGTAGATGCTGTGCGCACCGCTCGCCCCCGGATTGATGTCCAACGGGGATGACCAGAACACCATGAACTGTCCCGACTCCGCGTCGTAGACCGTCTCCGGTGCCCATGCGTGCTCCACCGCGAGGTCGACGGGGATGTAGCCCTGTTCGCTCCAGGTGACGAGATCTGGCGACGCGGCGTGCCCGAACCCCCGATCCTGTATGCAGCCGCTCTCCGCCCACGGGACGCAGGTGGTGGTGAAGACCAGGTGGTAGTTGCCGTCGGGCGCGCGCATCACGTGCGGATCGCGGAACGAACCGCCTCCCACCTCCGGCGGCATGAACACCCGATGGTCCCCGATGGCTCCCCAATGAAGGCCATCGTGGCTGTGGGCCAGGCGCAGACCATCACCTCTGCCCTGTGCTTGCTCGGCGAAATAGGCGAAGAGGTAGTGCTCGGCACCGGGGCGATCGTGGAGGTACATGTCTACGACCTCGCGGGGCGACAGCGCTGCGTCGGTGACGTAGAGCTCGTCGACGCACCCGGTGACATGGTCCGCGGGTGCCCCGTCCCAGAGGCCGCGGCCGACGACCAGGGAACCTGTAGGTCGAAGGGAACCAGTGCAAGTGGCGGCCGCTACCAGCACCCCGTCCTGGTAGAGGCGCTGCTCTCCCGTCGCGGCGTTTCGTGTGGCGACGAGGTGGTACCACTCTCCCGCCCGCGGTAGCATGGTGCCCATCGCTACACAGGACGAAGCCTTGGTGTCGTCCGTCGGGAACGTGGTGAAGGCGAACGCCTCCTTGTTGCGGAGCTGCAGGTAGAACGCGCTCACCCGTTCGGCGTCCTCCGAGACGAACGTGTTGTAGACACCCACCTCGTCCAGTCGGACCCAGACCGCGATCGAATAGTCTCCCGTGGTGTCGATCACGGAGAGCGGGGCGGAGGCTTGGCCGGCCTCCGCCCCATTCAGCACCAATCCACTGCCCAGCAGGCCCGCTCCGGGCGAGGCGTTCTCGACGACCAGGCTTGGCCCCGATCCCGATCGCTCTGCCGCTTCGCCCTGCTCGATCGCCTCGAAATCCCAGTACAGACCCGCTGGGAGCTCGGGCTCGCCGCCCTCCGCGCCTACCTGGTTCGCGCCGCCGCTGGTCGCGCCGCCCGTGTCAGTGCCCCCATCACTCGCACCACCCATGCTGCTCGAGCCGGTGCCACCCGCGTCAGTGCCCCCGTCGCTCGCACCACCCGTGCTCTCCGAGCCGGTGCCGCCCGTGACGCCTCCCCCCGTCCCACCGCCCCCGGTGTCGGAACCGCCGCCGCCAGCGCCGAGCCCTCCCGTCACACCACCGCCGCGCGTCGCACCACCGTTCTCCCCACCGCCACTGCTGGCGCCCGCGCTGCCGCCGGTGGCCTGCTCGGTCCCCCCGGTCCCGGCTCCACCAAGCTGTCCCCCGCCGCCGCCCAGGCTCGCGGCGCGTTGGCCGCCGCTCGGCGCGTCGGATCTGGCGCCGCCAGTGGGGACGCCGCCGTCCGAGCCGGACGAAGCAGGGGAGCAGCCTCCGCAGCCTACGGCGAGCGCTGCGAGTGTGGCGCCGAGCGCGGACCCGCGCCAGGCGGAGTCTCGTCGCCACCGACCAGCCGAGGGGAACATGGGGTCCATTTTACCATCACCCGTGCCGCCACTCGTCCGCCGTCGCCTCACGGCCTGGTCACGAGGGCCGCGAGGCGGGGACGGAGGAGCACGAAGCCAATCCAGGCCACCGTGAGCACGAGTCCGAGGACCTTGAGGGAGAGCGGGGGTGCGATGATCGTGAGCACCATCAGGCCGAGTATGGGGACCAGATGCCGGAGCGCCCAGACGACGTACCCGCCGAAGCTTGGCATCCCGACTCCTGCTGCGTCGGCGATCGACTTGACCATGAAGTTCGGTCCGTTGCCGATGTAGGTGATGGCCCCGCAGAAGACGGCACCGAGGCTGATCGACTCGAGATAGACCTCGCGCACGCCCGCGACGGCCGGCTCCCCGCCGATGCTCCGCGCCATCTCGAAGAAGGTGGCGTAGGTCGGTGCGTTGTCGAGCACGGAGCTCAGGCCGCCAGTGAAGAGGAAGAAGGTGTATTCGTCCAGCGGCAGTGTTGGGGCCACCTGGCCGAGGTAGCCGAGGGCCGGGGTCATGGCGAGGAAGATCCCGATGAAGAGGGCCGCGACTTCGAGGATAGGGGTCCAGGTGAATTCGTTGTTCACGAACCGCACCTGACGGTCACCAGTGGCCAGAGAGAGCCCGGCCAACCCGAGCATGGCGAGCTCCCGGAACGGGACGTAGTCCACGACCGCCGCGTGCCCCGTGGCGATGGCGTGCAGGTCCACGGAGGGCACCAGGGCCACCGCGCCCACGACCCCCAGGAGCCACAGGAGGTGGAGTCTGCCGCGGACGCGGATCGGTTCGATCTCGCTCGCGTCGCGGGTGAGCGACAGCGGGGGCTCCACGTCATGGAGCCTGCGATCGAGGTGGTAATAGCTGAAGAGGAGGAGTCCGTTCACGAAGAGCCAGGCAGGGAAGAGCTTGAACGTCCAGAGGAACGGGACTCCCCGCAACATCCCCAGGAATAGCGGGGGATCGCCGAGCGGCGTGAGCAGACCGCCGCAGTTGGCGACGATGAAGATCGCGAAGACGACCGTGTGCACCTTCTGTGTGCGCTGCCGGTTCACGTTGAGGATTGGGCGGATCAGAGCCATCGCGGCGCCTGTGGTCCCGACGAAGGAAGCGAGCACTGCTCCGATGGCGAGGAAGATCGTGTTGGTGCGCGGAGTCGCCTCGATGTCACCAGCCACGAAGATACCGCCGCTGATGACGAAGAGGCTCAGCAGCAGGATGATGAACTGGGAGTACTCGACCAGCGCGTGCACCACGGCGCCGTGGCCTCCGAGCGACCACATGAAGATCGCCATGGGAACTCCGAACGAGAGCGCTACCGCGAGCTGGAACCAGACTTTGTGCCAGAGTCTTCGCGTCTGCCTCATCAGCGGGAAGGTCGCGATGCAGGCGAGGAGCATCGCGAAGGGCAAGACGCCCCACCAAGGGACATTGATCTCGTGACCGTGCACGGCGCTCTCGGTTCCTTCCGGGTGTCGGGACGTTCCGGGTACGAAGACTTCGGGTGCCGGTATTTGACCTATTTCCTCCGCGGAGCCAAGCCCGGACCGGCCGCTCACGAATCGAGGGCTGTTCCTCGGCGCGAGACGTGGTCTGCGACGCTTGCCATGCGGGCACGGCCGAGCTGGCCGCCCCGTGACCGACCGGCGATCTGCGCTCTCAAGCGCGCAGCCCCGCCGCCGCGCGGAGCCGCGCCGCCGCGATCCGGCAGGCGTCTTCCCCGACATCGATCCCGGCCCATCGCCGTCCGAGCCGGGCGGCGACGGCGAGGGTGGTGCCGGAACCGCACATGGGATCGAGCACCCGACTCTCACCAAGGCTCGCGGCCCGGACGATCCGTTCGAGGAGGCGTTCGGGCTTCTGAGTTGGGTAGCCCGTGGTCTCGGCGACGAGGGGCGTGTTGGCGCGCATGGCAGGACAGTCGGCCCAGACGCTGCCCAGTCGCCGGCCCGCATCGGCGTAGTAGCGGTAGGTCTTGCCGCCGACGGTCCGCTCCCGGAACCGCCGTCCCCCCGCGTCCACCTCACGAAAATGCATGCCGAGGCTGGTCGCCGCGTAGCTCTCGCGCAGCCAGGGATCACTCGCGTTGTAGATCATCGCCTTCTGGGAGTAGACGAGGATGGTCTGGTGGGTGACGGAGGGGGCGTCCCGGCGACGGCCACCATTGCCCGGAACCCAGACGATCTCCGCGCGAAACGCCGCGCGCCCGAACACCCCATCCGCGAGGACCTTGGCGTCGTGGACCGTCCGGTGGTCGAGGTGGAGCCACAGGCTGCCGTGGTCGCTCAGCGCGTCGCGCAGCACGACCAGACGTGGCTTGAGCATGGCGAGAAATGCGTCGAGCCCGCCCCAGGCGTCGCGGTACGCGACAGGACCCCTCGCCCTCGCCCCTGTCCCCGCCCGTCGCCCCCGCGCCGAGCCGGTGTTGAACGGCGGGTCGACGTAGACGAGATCGAATCGATCGGCGGCACGCCGCACGAGCTCGGGGACCACCGCGAGGCAGTCGCCACGATAGAGCCCTCCTGCCGGGGTCGCCAGGACCTCGACGCCGGCATCCCCGACCCCGCGTGAGCTGCGGCGCCGCCCGCTCAAGCGCCGCTCTCCACCGACGGAAGGGGCAGCAGCACCGGCGGGTCGCCGCGTTCGATCGCCAGCAGCTCCTCGAGGGAGAGAGCCTCGAGGCTCGGCAACGGGGCGAGCCAATCCCACCGTGGACCCCCGCCCTCGCACCCCGCCACTGCCTCCTCGGCCGTGCAGGCGAGGCGGACATGGAAGTGATCGTCGTGGGGCGAGCTGTCTCCTGGTTGCAGCATCATCGCCTCGGCGGGCCAGATCACCTCGAGGGGCTCGCCACGCGCGAGGGCGTAGTCGATCAGCATCGCCTCGATGTCGCGGCTGACGAAGAGCCATTGGGTGGCGGCGTTCGGGTAGGTCACCAGTGTCCGTACGAGCCGCCAGTTTCGCTCGAGGTCGAGGCGAGTGAATGCCCTGTCGTTGGGGGTGGCCGCGAGCCCGTCGGGACCGAAGCGGACGAAGCCCGGGCTTTTTTCGGACGCGCCACGCGGCGTCGTGGTGAAAAAAAGCAGATCGACGTCGCGGCCCGTGCGATGGGACCGATGCCCTGGGATCTTCCCCCCGTGTTTGGCCGAGAGATCGCCGACGACGAGCGGCGCGCCGCCGGGGAGCTCCCGATCGACGGTCGCGGCAGCGCGGACGACGGTGGCGACGAGTCGAGGGATCCCCCAGTGGTTCGGCCCTCGCGGCCGGTAGCGCACGAAGCCAGGGCCCGCGCTGGGCAGTTCCACCGCCCCGGTCAGGACTCCGTGGTGCGGGACGCCCACCGAGCCGCCGAGTCCCGGAGCGAGCGGGGTGGGTGTGGCGAGACATCCGAACGTCGCGAGGGCCGTCCCGACCACGCACGGTAGCTTGGCTCGACGGTACTTCACACCTCCCCCATGAACCCAGCGATACGACCTTCGATGGCGGTGACCGCCTTGGCATCGCGAAACGACTCCGCGAGTTCGAGCCTTTCGCCGTCCCGGCGCAGGTACTCTTCGTCCATGAGGGACGCGATCGCGTTCTCGATCAGGGGCTTGCAGACAGCCTCGCGGCGTTCGACTTCTCCGGTTGTCACCATGCGACTGCCCACCGCCAGCGCTCGCCGCACCAGGTCCTTCTCCGTGGCTGGCGTCTTCACCAGCAGGAGCAGGGCACGAGCGGCGATGCGGTACCCCTCCAGGAAGTTTTTGAGCATGTTCGCGTAGGTGACCACCCACCACAGGCCGGCCGCCTCGCCACGTCCGGGCCCGGTATCGAGTCCCCCCGCGGACTCCGCGAGCTCCCCGCTCGCGAGCATGACGTCGATCGTCGAGGCGAAGATCTCGTCGAAGGGGGCGTCAGCACGGAAGCGGAACTCGTGCTTGAACAGGCGTGACAGGCGTTGCACCCGCTCGCGGATCACGTCGCGGGTCACGGGGCGCCCGCCCGGCATCAGGAGCGCCGTTGCCACCAACCCGCGTTCGACGAAGAAGTGGAGGATCATGTTCTTCGAGACGTCGAGGGCAAGGCGCTTCTGCTCGGGCACGTAGTAGCTCGCTCCGACGCAGGCCTTCGGCCGAGCCCAGATACGATGAGACCAGGCTTCGTCGTTCTCGTGGTTGATGGCGATCAGCTCGGAGTCGAGGAAGAGCTGCACCGCCTCGCGCAGGGCCTCCGTCCGGAGGGGGCCGTCGCCGAGGGCCGTCGCGGGGGTGATCCGGGCGCCGAGCTCGCGGAGAACGCCGAGGAGGCGGTCACAGCGCTCGTAGAGGTCGCGGTGGCCGGCGGTACGGCGAGGGTGGTCATTGAGCAGGGCCAGCGCCGCCAGCGAACTCGGGGTCACAGCGGTGACGCGGTTGATCTCGTCCATTACCCGGTTGCCGATCCGGGTCACGATGGCACGGCGCTTCGCCGGCGTGAGGGGACCCTCCTCGGAGAGCTCGAGCTCCGCCCGCACCTCGTCGATGGTCAGGATCTGGCCGATCTGGATGTTGAGGCGACCGTAGCGGTGGCGGAGTACCTCGGGTGTCTTGAGGAGCTCCGCGGCGTTCTCTCGTCGCTTGTCCGCGCCGCCGAGCTCGCGCTCGTACGCGTTGAGCTCGGCGATGTGCTCGTAGCCGATGCTCACCGGCACGAAGTAGGTCTTCTGATCCTGCACGTTGACCGCCGCGTCGACCACCATGTTGAGCAGGCCGACCTTGGGGGTGAGGAGCTTCCCCGTGCGGCTCCGCGTTCCCTCGAGGAACACCTCGATGGGGTAGCCGTCGCGGAGCAGGCGGCGGATGTACGCGTCCACGACCGCCGCGTAGAGACGATCACCCTTGAACGATCGACGGATGAAGAAGGCCCCTCCGCGGCGGAGGATCTGGCCGAGCGGAAAGAAATTGAGGTTGTCTCCGGCGGCGATGATCGGCAGCGGGAGGTGCTGTCGGTTGAATAGGTACCCCAGCGAAAAGTAGTCGAAATGGCTCTTGTGGCTGGGCAGCAGGATGAGCGTGCCGTCTCGCGAGGCTCGGCGGACTCTCTCGATGTCGGCCGGGTCGAATTCGATCCCCGCGTATACGCTGTGGAACACGCGGTGGAAGAGGAGCTCGAGTCCCCGGCGCGTGGCCGGATCGGGGCGCGCCTGGAGCTCACGTAGCATGGCGAGCGCTTGACCGGTGAGCACGGCGCGGTCGGCCTCGCGTTCGCCCGCCAAATCGTCGATCGCGGCCCGGAGCTTCGGGCTCTGGACGATCTCGAGGCGGACTCGATCGGGTGGCTTCTGGGCTGGCCCGGTGACACCGCGGCGCTCGCGCTCGATGCGGCGCAGCAGCACGTAGGTGGCCCGTTGCCGCACTTCCTCCTCGCGTTCGCGGTCGCGCTCGGCATCGGCGAGAAGGTCCCGCACGTCGAGGGGCTCGCCAACGCGCATCGCGACGTGGTGGTAGTTGGTGAGAAACTGTCCGACCGAAACGACGACGTTCGGCCACTCGCGCGGCGCGAGCATGATGTCGAGGGGTCCGTACTCCTTCGGCTCGGGGCGCCTGGTCCACACGAACACCTGGGGCACGAGCCGAATGGGGCGCTCGCTCTTTCGCTGGAGTTCGAGGAGCGCCTTCATCAGCGCTCCGCCCTCGGTGCGCCCGCGGCGGCGGGTGGCTCCAATCGCGAGATCGACCATGTCCCGCGGCCGGCGAAGGAAGAGTAGGGCCGAACCACCGCTGGTGATCGCGTGGCGGAGCTGAGTGGCAGGGGAGCGGGGGTAGAAGAGATCGCTCCAGCCCTGGCCCATGTCGGGGTTCGCCACCCAGAGCCCCAGGTCATTGACGAATCGAATGCTCGGCAGACCCAGCCGCTTGGTGAGGTGGTCGAGGGCGAGGAAGTCGACGAGGTTCAGATTCCCCATCACGTGCACGACCGAGCCCTGCGCGGCGAGGCGCTGGTTCTCGGCGACCCAGGCCGGGTCGACCTTGATTCGATCGAAGAACAGGGCGTAGAGCGCCCGGAGAGCGAGGTTTGGCTCGTAGGGCTTGGAGAGCTCGGAGTTTGGCATGCCGACCGCTGGAGTCGCGCCAGGCGCGCGATTGCAGGGGATCATACTCGCCAGACCCGCTTGGGCCAGGGGAACGCCGGCCGCGGCCGGTGCCGGCTCGAGGCGGACCGGGCCACCCGCCTCACGCCATGGTGGCCCGACCCTCGGGGAGAAACGCTCCTGGGGGCGTCCTGCCTTGCGAGCGCGGGGATGGCGGGGTAGTCCCCGCCGACGTGACTGTTCGCTCCCGCCTCACCGTGCGCTCGGCGTCGGTGCTGCTGCTCGCAGGCACGCTCGGTGCCTGCCGTTCGCGGGCACGTCCGGCGCCGACGGAGGCGGACCCGATCGACGAACCCGGCGTCGTGGCGCTGCCGGCGCCGACTCAATCCTCGGTGCCGGTGCCGCCTCGATGTGCGGCCGTGGCGCGCGGCGCAGGGTTCACCGTTGGGGAGCCCGATCCCGGTGGCGAGGAGGCGGGCCAGGACCTCCCCTTCGCTGTGGAGATCGGTCGCGCCGCGGCGCTCGAGAAGGGCTTCGCGATCGGCGCCTTGGGGGCTCGGGGTCGCGGGACCGCCGCGTTCGTTGCCCTTGTCGGAGAAGACGGCGCGAGCGGTCGGATCCTCGATCTTGGCCTCACGCACGGGACCTTCGAGCCGCCGGTGGTCGCCACGCGGGGCTCCGATCTCTACCTTGTTGTTCCCGATAGCGATGCTGGTGGGAACCTGCTGCGGCTTGGTGTCGCTCGCGGGGGAGAGGGAGCGACCCAGGTGACCTGGGGGCCTGGGCTCAGCGAGGGTTGGGACGACTCCGAAGCGTTTGACGTCGCCGTCGGCTCCGAGCGTGGGATCGTGGTTTGGGACCACCCGGACGAGAAGGAAGATCACCGCACGATTCGCGCCGTCGATTTCGATCCGGCGGACCTGTCTCAGGTCTCGAAGGCACGCGCGATCGATCTCGGGTCGGCCGCTGAACAACCCCGCATCGTGGCGCGACCGGGCGGCTTCTGGCTCGCTGCTGCGACGTTACATGGCTCGGCGTCCTCGGACCAAGCGGGGCGCCGCCCCGACGCCGATGAGGAGCTTGACGTCTCTGACCGCGAACGGCGTTCGGTGGCGGTCGTGCCCCTCGACGCACGGGGCGTTCCTCTCGGCAAGCCCCTGCCGGTCCTCCCCGTGGCCAGGCAGATCGTGGTCTTCGATCTCGCGGTACTCGCGGACGGCTCGGTGCTCGCCGCCCTGCGGATGGATACGGTCCAGAGCCAGAGTGCTGAGGGCGGGCCGGTGCACCTCGCGCGCGTCAAGCTCGATGGGAGCGTGACACCTTCGATCATCGAAGGCAAAGAGGTCGGTTCGGGTGCGCCATCGCTCTTCGCCGACGCTCGACCGGGTGGAGATCGGTCGACCGTGTGGCTGGCGCTCGCGGGGGTTGGTGACGAGGGCGAGCTCATGGCACTGGCCGGTGACGGAAGGGCGCGCGATGCGCTCGCCCCGGAGCCAGCCCTCGGCCGTGGCGAGGTACTCGCACGGCGCGGGGACCATCTGCTGGTGGTGAACCCGCGCGGTCGGAGCGTCGAGGTGTCGACCCTTCGTTGCCGTCCTGGAACCTCGCCGCCGCCCGCGAGCTCCCATCGGCCTGCCTTCGTGCCGCCCGCCAAGGCCGAATGATGGCGTCGGATGGCGAAGGCACCCTTTTCGCGGGGTGGACCCCGGGGGTATGCTCGGAGCCGCGGCGTTTCCGGTGACGTGAGCTCCGGAGGCCCCGCACAGGGAGGACGTATGGCGAAGGTGGCGGTGCTGATCGCGGATGGTTTCGAGGAGATCGAGGCGGTGACCATTATCGATGTTCTCCGTCGGGCTGGTCTCGACGTGACGGTCGCGGGGCTCGGTGGGGACACGGTACTTGGCGCGCACGGGATCCGGATTCACGTGGACACTCCCGTCGATCGGCTCTCGGCGGCCGAATTCGACGCCGTGGTGCTGCCGGGCGGCCATCGCAACGCAGAGCAGCTCCGCGACGACGCACGGGTGCAGACCCTCGTGCGCGCAGCCGCGGACAGCGACAAGTTCGTCGCGGCGATCTGCGCGGCGCCGATCGCGCTCGAACGCGCCGGGGTGCTCGAGGGGAAGCAGGCAACCTGCTATCCGGGGTACGAGTTGCCGAGCGCCGAGTACTCGAACGACCGCGTGGTCGAGGACGGGAGGCTCGTCACCAGCCGTGGCCCCGGGACGGCGATGGAGTTCTCCCTTGCCCTCGTTCGGCGGCTCGTGGGGCACGCCAAGGCGACGGACCTCCGGCAAGGAATGCTGGTAAAGGCGTGAATCTGGCGGCGAGCGCACTCTTGATGGGCGATCGGGCCGGTCACGGGTGGGGGAGCGGGAGAACGGGGGTTTGGGGAGGGGGAGGGGATCGCGTGCACGCATTCGCAGCGGCTTGGGGATTGGGAGCGGCGGCGGGTTGGGATTGGGAGCGGAGGTTGGCCTCGGGGGGATCGCTGCCTGGTGGTGCACAGCCCACGCCGCCACCTACACCGCTTCGCGCTGTGGGACCCGGGCGATGCGGGTCCCTCTGCGCCAGCGCCGACGGTGGGCGGTGATTGACGGTGGGGCGCGGTCACGGGGCCTGCGCCGGTGGGGGGCATGGATCCCCCCGAAGCCTCCTCATCGCCACTCCCTCACCATCGTCTCATCGCCCCAAAAAAGGTCGCGCTCGAGCTGGTGAAGCTCGTCGGGTCCGTTCGGATCCGGGACGCGCAGCTGCGGATGCTGGCTTCGACATCCCGAGCGCCGATGACTGGTACGCCCAGCAGCAGACGGCGAGCGAGGGTGCGCCGCTCGTGGGCATGGTGCGGACGGCGACGGTGGCGCTCACGAGCAGTCGGGCGGGTCCCATCCTCGATGTCGCGCTCGTCGAGGACGATCGACCTTGGATCGAGGCGAATCCTCGAGGTGCTCTCGTCGTCGCCATCCTGCGCCGCATCGCGTACACGATGCTGACGCTCCTTCGCAGCGTGACCCAACGCTCGGACGAGCGGCGCGACGTTTCGTGGAAGACCAACCTCGGGGAGATCCTGCTCACGTTCGTGACGCCGACGAACGAATGACTCGGTCCCCAATCCCTGCCTTCCCTAAGCCGGCGGAGCCGGAACCAAACAGGCCAGGCCGTCAACGGTCAGCGGTCAGCGGTCAGGTGGAACGTGGAGATGCCGAGCGCTGACGCCTGAGCGCTGATGGCCTCGAGAACATTGAGAAATGTTCTGCCAGATCCGGTCAAGATCACACCGCTAAGGGACTAACGCGGGACGGACCGCCTCAGGTCCAACCCCTCGGGGCTGGCGCCCCTCCCTCAGCCGAAGACCCGGCTCGGTTCCGCATCTCGAAGACCACCGCTCCCGGTGGCTCCTGGCAACCATTGGCAGCAATGCTCACCAGGTCAGCTGCCCGCCCGATGCCGGACCCTAACCCGCCTTCCGGGCCCCGCTCCCCCGCCCGGCCCCTTAGCGCGCGGCGCGCCCAGCGAGCCGCCGATCGGGGCTGAGCACCGGCGGTGACCGCTTGACCGCGGAAGCGGCGAAATGCTCTGATCGGCCTCCTCTGGCTGGCCCACGGGGCAGAAAGGATGCCGCTTGACCATGCATTGCTCGAGGATCTTCATCGTTGCGGCCACGTTGAGCGTCGCGCCGCTGGCACTGACCGGCTGTGGTGGGTCGAGCGCCGAGGCCGCGGATCCCAACACCGCGGAGAGCGTCGCCAGCATCCAAGCTCAGCTGCGTTTCCACAAGGTCGTCGTGCGGCCATTCTCCGTGGCTTCGTCCGTGGAGGAGCCGGGGTTTGCCCCACTCGAGAGCCACCGAGCCACCGTTCAATACCTCGCCGACAAGGGCGTCTTTGCCGTTGTCTACGACCATCCCGCCGCCCCGGTCGATCCTGACACCCTCATCGTTGACGGCCAGGTTGAAGGCCTCCGCATCGTGGGCGGGTCCGCGCGCATGTGGGGCGGGGCCATGGCCGGCAACTCCTACATGAACGTCAAGCTCGTCGCCATGGACATGACGGGGGCGCCGGTGGCCGAGCAGGTGGTTTCCAGCGACAACAACGCCATGGCAGCCGCCTGGACGGGTGGCGCCAACGACCGCAGCCTTCCGGCCGATATGGGGCCGATCCTGGGCGATGCCATCATCCAGATGGCCAAGGGATCCGGCACTCCAGCGGCGGCAGCACCCGTGGCGCCGGCGGCAGCACCCACGACGGCACCCGCGGCGGTGGCACCCGCTGCTGCGCCCGCTGGATACCAGGGCACCCCGCCGCCGCCGCCTGATCCAGCCCCCGCGGGCGCCGCCGCTCCCTGAGCTCGGACGTCTCCGTGCGCGGTGGCGGCGTTCCCGGCGTGGAGTCCATCGACTCCCACTCACGATCACGCCGCCAAGGGACCGACCCGGCGGAGCCGGAACCGACCGGGCCATCAACCGTCAGCGGTCAGGTAGAAGGCGGAGACCCTGATTGCTGACCCCTGATCGCCGATGACCGGCGAGAGCAATGCAAGACGCTCTACGGCTGTTGGCAACCCGATCGGTGCTCCAGATCAGCAACCAGGCTGACTGCTGCGTCAAATCAACAACTCAGAGCACCGAAGCGGTAGCAGACCTCTCCAGAGGCAGCGGTGGAAACGCATCCTCGCCTCGTACCGACGCGTTTCCAGCGGTGTCGTTGCTGTCGGCAACCTGATCGGTGCACTAGGCCGGTGCGCCGCGAAGGTCACGTCGCCGCGAGCTTCTCTTGGAGGAGCCAGAGCACACCGACGACCGGCTCGCCGATGTCGGCGGCTTCCTCGCAATGGCGGACGGCGAGCTCTTGGAGCGAGGCGGCCAGCCCCGGGTAGACCGCGCAGAGCGCCCCGGCGTGCTGGTGGACTCGGGACGTCATGTCGCGGATCCAGCCGTGCACTTCGTTTGGGTCAGCGAACGTCAACCCCCGCGCATCGCCGTGACCGGCGACACTCGCGCGGCGCGGACCGCGGGCAGCAAGCCACCGAGCAGTCCCATGCCGAGCGCGAAGGCGAGGGAGATGCCGACGATCGTCCACGTTGGCTGGAACGTGAAGCTCATCTCGGAGAAGGTCGCGAAGTTCATCATCGAGAACTTGACGAATCGCATGGATAGCGCCCCCACCGAGCCGATAGCGCCGCCGAAGAGCGCGATCAGCATGGACTCGATGAGGAAGCACGAGAGCACGGAGCGTCGTGCGAAGCCGAGCGCTCTGAGGACCCCGATCTCCTTCTGCCGGTTGGCGACCGCCGCGTACATGGTGATGGCTGCGCCGATCATGGCGCCGAGCGAGAAGAACGCCGCGACGACCGAGCCGAGGATGCCCACGAACAGCGCTATCCCCTCGGATTGCTTCTCGTAGAAGTATGTCTCCCGCAACGCGGACAGCTGGAGGCGCTTGTCCTGTTCGATCGTGGCCTGGAACGCATCGAACGCTGCCGGGGACTCGAGCATGGCACGTACGGCCGACACCGCCCCCACGCGGTGGTACGCGGCACGAACGACGTCGAAATCCACCCAAACCTCCGATTCGTAGGCGGAGCCGCTATCCTCGAACACCCCGACCACCGTCAGCGGCTGGCTCTTCTTGAGCTCGAAGGTCTGTCCGAGGTCGAGCCCGGCGAAACGCCCGCGCAAGCGGGCACCGATCACGGCCTCGTCCGCGCCGGGCTGGGCGAAACGTCCGGCGACGAGCTCGACTCCCCGGCGGAAGGTCATCACATCCGGCGGCACGCCGCGGACCGTCACGTTGGAAAGACCGTTCGCCCCGAGCTTCTCCATGGTCGTGACCACTACCACCTCCGCGATCACCGCTGGTCGGTCGCCGTTCTTCTTCACGCCCGGCGCCGCCTTGACGAGGCTTACCTGGGGGTCTTCGACGATGCTCGAGAGCTCCGCGTCGCTGCCCTTGCGGGTGACGATCGCCACGTCGGCGCGTCCGGAGGAGGTGAGGGTCTTCTTCACGCCCGCGGAGAGCATGAGCGAGGCGGCGAGCACGAAGACCACGAGCGCGATGCCCAGGATGGTTGCCGCGGTGTTCGTCTTGCGCGTGGCCAGGCTCCGGAGGTTGTACCTGATCGGGATCACTCGACTTCTCCCTTCCGCGTTGCGTCGGCGCGCCCCTCACGCGACCCGGCGGAGCGCGTCGGTCACATTGAGCCGCGACGCGCCCCAGGCGGGCACGGCCGCGGCGACGAGGCCGAGCGCGAGGGCGAGCGCGAACGCGATGGTTGCGAGCAATGGGGTCACCTGGAAGTAGGGGAACATGGCCCCCATGTTCTCCTCAAGCCAGTTGCCGATCCCTCGGTTCACGATCGGGTACGAGATGAGCAGGCCCAGCGCGCCGCCGAGGGCACCTACCACCAACGACTCGCCGACGATGAACCCGGCGATGTGGCTCGGGGAGAAGCCGAGCGCACGCAGCACGCCGTACTCGTTCGTGCGCTCGCGGACGCCCATCGCGATCGTGTTGCCGAGGACGAGGAGCATGATGAGCAGGATCCCAACGGAGACGATGTCGAGCGCGCTGAGCACCGCGGAGAAGGAGGCCATGAACGAGGAGGCGAACGCGCGCTCGTCCTGGGTCATCGTCTGGGTATCCCGGGTCTCGAACGCCCGATCGATGGCCGATGCGACCTCCGCTGCTCGCGACGGGTCGTCCACCCGGCTGACGACCCAACCGATCTCGTCCTTGCGGACCTCCGGCATCGCGTCGTTGATGTACTTCCAGTGGAACACGACCGTCGAGCGATCGACGGCCTTCGAGGTTGCCTCGTAGATCCCTTCGACCATGAAGGTCCACGGTTGGTCGGGTGGGGTGGGGAAGATCGGGCTCTCGAGCGTGATCCGATCCCCGACCTTCCAACCGAGCTTGGCGGCGATGACGTCACCGACGACGGCACCCTGCCGGTTCTGCTTGAAGGCCGCGAGTTCGGTCGCCGGGAGCTTCATCTCGGAGTAGACATCGAAGAAGGTGTCCGGCTCGACCGCGAGGGTCTGGAAGAAGTCGTTGGGGTGTTGCGGATCCTTGCCGCCGAACCAGTTGGCGAAGGTCGCGACGCGGACCCCTGGAACCATCCGCACGTCCTCGAAATACCGGAGCGGAAGCTCGAGCACGAAGGTCACCTTGTGTCGGGTGACGAGGCGGTCCGTCGCTGCCGCGTCGACGCCGGCCGTCCACGAGTAGATGACGGTCCGGAGGAGGAGGAAGGTCAGCACTGCCACCGCGACGCCGGCCACCGTGAGCAGGGTGCGGACCTTGTTGCGGAGCACGTTCCGCGCCGCGAGCTCGATCAGGGTCATACGAGGATGCCCTTGTCGAGGCGGCGGATGATGCTCGCTCGCTCCGCCGCGGCCGGGTCATGGGTCACCATGACGATCGTCTTGCCAAGCTGCTGATTCAGCTTCTCGAGGAGGGTCATCACGTCTGCCGCGCTTTGGCGGTCGAGGTCTCCGGTCGGCTCGTCGGCGACGATGATCTTCGGATCGTTGACGATCGCACGCGCGATCGCGACCCGTTGTTCCTGGCCGCCCGAGAGCTGCCGGGGGTAGTGTTTCACCCGGTCCTCGAGCCCCACGATCTTGAGGGCCGTTTCGGCGCGCTTGCGCCGCTCCGCTGCCCGCAGCGGGGCGAGCAGGAGCGGCAGCTCGACGTTCTCGAGCGCCGTCAAGACGGGGAGCAGGTTGAAGGACTGGAACACGAAGCCGAGCGTGGCTGCCCGCCACCTGGCGAGCTGGCTCTCTCCCATGCGGTCGATCTGCTTGCCATCGACCACCACCGTGCCGGAGGTGGGGCGATCGAGGCCCGCGATGAGGTTGAGGAGCGTCGACTTGCCGGAGCCGCTCGGGCCCATGAGCGCCTCGAACGAACCCTTGGGGATGTCGAGATCGAGCTGGTCGAGGACCTTCAGGGGCTCGTCGCCGCGGAAGTAGGTCTTCACCAGGGACCGGATGCGGACGATGGACTCGGCGCCATCGGCGCGCTCGACCGGACCGCTCTGGCGCGGCTCATTCGCCGGATCAAGGTCGGCGTCGCTGTGGGCACCATCGGAAGTGGAATCGGTCACTCGCTCTTCTCCTTCACCTGCGTCCCGTCGCCGAGCTCCGGCGCTGGGTCCTTGATCACTCGGGTGCCGGGAGCCGGTCCGTCGATGAGCTCGAAGCCGGTGCCGAAGGTGGGCCCCAGCGTCACCGGCACCATCCTGACGCGCCCCTCGGCGAGCACGAACACCACCTTGCCTCCGCCGCGATCCGTCACGGCCGCTGCGGGCACGATCTGCTTGGGCGGCTCCTTGAGCTTGGCTGGATCGAGCGCCTCCGATAGGAGGCTCACCCGTCCGCTCATGTCCGGGCGGAGCAGTTCGGGCGGCTCGAGGAGCTTGACCTTCACCAGTCCGGTTGCCTTGGACCGGTTCACCCGCGGCCCGAGCTCGACGACCTCGCCGCGCAGGCGCTGGTTTGGCAGGGCGTCGAGCACGACCTCGCAGGGACTGCCCTGGCGGGCGAGTCCGAGCTTGGCCTCGGGCACGTCGGTTTCGACGAGCAATGAGGCGAAATCCGCGAGCTCGACCAGTACCGTGGCGGGATTGACGATATCCCCGAGCTCGGCTGGTTTGGTGACGGCGGTGCCGCTGACCGGGGCGCGGACGGTGAGATTCGCGAGCCCCGTGGCCTGGACAGACGCCTGGGCGCTGGCTGCCCGGGCCTCGGCGTCGGAGGCTCGGACCTGCTCCTCCAGCGCTACCACTCGAGCCTGAGCATCCTCGGCCTCTGCCGCGGGCGCCGCTCCGTCGGCGGCGAGCTTTCGTGAGCGCTCGGCCTGCTGCTTCGCCTCCGCCACTTGCGCTCGAGCGACCGCTGCGCGGGCGCGGGCGGCAGCCGCCTGCGCCTGGGCACTCGCCAGGGCGCTGCGCTCGTCGGCGGGATCGAGCTCGAAGAGGACGTCGCCGGCGGAGACGCGTTGTCCCTCCCGGACGGCAACGCGAACGACCCGGCCCGTGACCTTCGTGCCCACCTTGGCGACGATCTGCGGTACCACGTAGCCGGTGGCCGTAAGCTCGATCCTCCCCTGGGCCGGAGAAACGGTGGCGATCTCGGTGACGGCGACCGTGGGAGGGAAGAACGTTGCGACGAGCAGGCCCGGGGCCGCCCGTAGCGCAGCCACCCCCCCACTCGCGAGCACGGCCGCCGCGAGCGCTCCCAACCACCAACGCGAACGGCGCCGTGGGCTCTCCCGGTCGATACGGAGGGATGCGAGATCTAGGGAGAGCTGATCCGTCATCTTGGGGGGACCCCGGGGCCGTGTCACGGGAACGCCAGCCTAACCCGGCGGAGCCGGAACCAAACAGGCCATCAGCGGTCAGCGGTCACCGGTCAGGTAGAACGCGGAGACCCTGATTGCTGACGCCCGATTGCTGATGGCCACGAGAACATTGAACAATTTTCTACCCGATCCGGTCACGATCACACCGCCAAGGGACCAACCGGATTTCACGTAGCCCACACCACCGGCGCCTTGGGACCATATGTATCGCGCCCCGCGGGTCTGCAACCCGTCGCCGGGTCAAGTCTTCGTCCTGCCCTAGGTGCTCTAGGCGCGACGAGTACCCCACGCTGCCACCCACATTGCCAAGCCAACGTGGGACCCGTGGCGACGCGGGTCCCGGGAGCCCAGGAATACCCCCCACGCTCTCCCCAACGCGCCCGGGCCCGCGTTGGGTCCCGGAGCGCGGGGCCCCGCCAGCGGAGCGGATCTCGGCCGGTCGTTTCAGGCCAGGACTTCGCGAACGGATACCCGTTCACGCTGCAGGGCGGCTGGCAGGCTCACCTGCCGATGGTGTTTCGTCGTCGCGGTCGGGTGAGGGCTTGCCCGATGGCGTGCCACCCCCGGCGTGAGGGCCGGATACGCCAGAGTTTCTCGCATGGCGCGCTTGAGGATTCCGGTTGGGCCGCGGATTCGGTATCGATGCTGGCGGCAACGGCTCCCAGGGCCTAGAGGAGCGCGCCGCGAGGAACGAGGAAGCATGTCGGAGACGCGAGCCACGGACCGGTCGCAGGTGATCCCCTTCGCCGAGAAATTCGGCTACGCGCTGGGAGACTTCGCCTCGAACCTCTTCTGGATGCCCTTCATCCTCTACGGGGCGTTTTTCTACACGGACGTCTTTGGCATCTCCGCCACCGCGGTGGGGTGGATGCTCCTGGTCACGCGGGTTTGGGACACGGTCATCGACCCGCTGGTGGGCATGATCGCGGACCGCACGAAGCGGCATCCGCGCCTCGGCCAGTACCGCCCGTATCTCTTCTGGGTCGCCTTGCCGTTTGGCTTCGTCTCGGCGATGGCGTTCTATACGCCCGACTTCAGTCCCACGGGGAAGCTCGTCTACGCCTGGGTGACCTACACGACGTTCTGTATCGTCTATAGCCTCATCAACGTGCCCTACTCGGCCCTGATGAGCGTGATGAGCAAGGAACCCGTCGAACGGAACAGCACCAGCTTCTTCCGCATGATTGGGGCGCAGTCGGCGGGCCTGCTCATCTCGCTCGGCCTGATGTTCCTCGTCGCCAAGGTCGGTGGTGGGGGCGACGTGGTCAGTCAGCGGCGTGGTTTTTTCCTGGTGATGAGCGCGTTCGCGCTGCTCGCCGTCATCTGCTTCCTCCTCACGGGAATGATGACCCGCGAGCGAATCGTGCCCGAGGAGAAGCAAGAGGGCGAGGGCGTGAAAGATCTGATGAAGGTCTTCGCCAACGGCCCCTGGTTGATCCTGTTCTTCGTTGCCTTCTTCACCATCGCCGCCTTCACCATGCGCTTCGGCGTCGCTGCCTACTACTTCAAGTACTACGCCGATCAGGAGGCGGTGAAGGCATGGGGCGAATTCCAGGGTGGCGCCGTCAGTGCGTTCTTCACCTTCGGGACCATAGCGAGCTTGCTCGGCGTGACGGCCTTCGGCTTCTTCGCGAAGAAGATGGAGAAGAAGAAGATGTACTACGCGCTCATTCTCGCGTCGGGCGCGGTGTCTACATGTTTCTACTTCATCCCCAACGACCAGATCACGCTCATCATCGCGACCCAGGCCCTCTTCTCGTTCCTCAGCGGGCCGACCGCGGCAATCCTGTTCGCGATGTACACTGACATCGCCGCTTCTCTTCGCAACGACACCGGTTCGGCCTCCAACGGTCTCGTAATGGCGGCCGGCTCTTTGTCGCAGAAGTTCGGTTGGGCCGTTGGCGGCGCGCTCACCAGCTTGCTGCTGGGGTGGGCTGGCTACGTGGCCGACATGCCCCAGACGCCCGAGGTGAAGCACTTGATGAGCGTGATGATGAGCTGGGTTCCCATGGGCGCGTGCACTCTGGGGGCTCTCTTCATGTTCCTCTACCCGCTTGACGACCGCAGGATGTTGGAGATCACCAAGGAGCTCGAAGCCAAGGGGCTCGCGGAGGGAGGGGAACTTCGGGGTGGCACGCCGCACCGATCGGCGGACGCGCCGTGAGAAGTGTCAGAACGGCGCCATCACCCATGGGGACCCGATGCACATCCGGAAGCATACCGACCGCATGCTCGCGCGTGGCTTCAGCCTGAGCCTCCTCGTCGCGGCGTACGGGTGTTCAGGAGCTTCCCCGACGGAGCCCGTTTCGCCGAGCTTGCCGTCCGTGGCCGCGAGCACCGAGCCAGCCGGGGCCGTGTCAGAGTCCGTGATCGCGTCGCCGCCGGCTGCTTCCGGTTCCGCGGCGTCCGCGCCCCTGGAGCCCGAAGGACCCGCGGCCTGCCCGCCGGGGATGAGCCTCGTCGACGGCGAGTATTGCACCGAGGTCGAGCAGAAGTGTCTCCAGTCCTGGTTCGACAAGTCGAACAAGAAGCTCGTCTGCGAGGTCTTCGAGCCAACGACGAAGTGCGTTGGCAAGCGGCAACAGAAGCGTTTCTGCATTGATCAGTACGAGTGGCCGAACCAGAAGGGCGTGCGCCCAGAGGTGATGAACCGGTTCCACCAGGCCCAGGTCAAGTGCGGTGCCGTTGGCAAGCGCATGTGCACGGAGAGCGAGTGGACGATGGCCTGCGAGGGTCCCGAGATGAAGCCGTTCCCCTACGGGTACGTGCGCGACCCGCGCAAGTGCAACGGCGATCACTCCTGGGACAACCCGAAGATGGAGAAGGTCGCCGCCCGCGATCCGACCGAGCTCGGACGCCTTTGGCACGGAGTCCCGAGCGGCTCCCAACCTGCCTGCGTGAGCGACTTCGGCGTGAACGATCTGCCGGGCAACACGGACGAGGTGGTGGCGAGCGAGAGCTTCCTGCTTCCGGGCTTCAAGGGGAAATTTGACAGCATTCACACCGGTGGCCCCTGGTACAAGGGAGTTCGCAACCAGTGTCGGCCCAAGGTCTACACCCACGACGAGGGCTTCTATTACTACTTCCTGAGCTTCCGCTGCTGCGCCGAGCCCGACGGTGCCGAGACGGATCCGCTCACCCCGAAACAACACCGTGAGCGTTGGGATTTCTCCCGAGTCGAGCGGTCGGCGGAGTTCACCCGTGACGAGGTCCGCGCCGCGATCGCCGCCAAGGGCAAGGATGGGCACTGCGGCTGCGCAGAGCTGAAGAGCAGCCGGCAGCGGATCCGCTGCAACACTCTTTGTGGTACCACCGTGGGGCCGAACGCGACGGACGCCGTGCAGGCGCCACCGGATGGGATCCCCCCGTTCGGTGCCCAGGATCGGGTGCCGGACGAAGTGGTACGGCGTTCGCTCGAGGCCGGACGTCGCGCAAGCCCGGGGGCACGATAGGCCCTCCGGCGCAGGGTCGTGGGTTTCCGGCTTATCGGCCGAGGCTTGCCTCGTGTCAGGGGGGGATTTGCGCGGCGACTCGAGGCAGAATCGGAAGTAGTGCCCGCGGGGCCCGAAACCCGTCCGCCCCCGGGGCTCGCCGCCGAATCTTCAGGCCATGGACGACCACCTCGCTCAGGGACAGCGCCTCGGTCGGTATCGACTGCTCACGCAGCTCGGTCGAGGCGGGATGGCGAGCGTGTGGGTCGCGCTCGAGCGTGGGCCTGGCGGCGCCCAACGATTCGTCGCGCTCAAGGTGATGCTCCCCAAGCTCGCGCGGCTCTCCGCGTTCCGCGCGATGTTCCTCGACGAGGGACAGCTCGTCCGCAGCATCGAGCACCCTGGGGTCGTGCGAGTCTTCGAGGTGGGCGAGGACCGGGGCGTGCTCTTCATGGCGATGGAGTGGGTGGAGGGCGATTCGCTACACACGTTGATCAAGGAGGCGCGTCGGCGGCGGGCGGTTCCTCCCGAGATGGCCGTGCGGATCATCGCCGACGTCGCAGGTGGACTCCACGACGCCCACGAGCTCCGCGGCTGGGATGGTGAGCTCCGGGGCGTCGTGCACTGCGACGTGTCGCCGCACAACATCCTGATCGGGCTCGACGGGCACGCCAAGCTCACGGATTTTGGTGTCGCCCATGCCGCTGCGCTGAGCGTGGTGGAGCGGGAGGGCGCGATGATGGGCAAGGTTGGCTACATGTCGCCCGAACAGGTGTTCGGCGGCACTGTCGACCGTCGAAGCGACATCTTCTCGCTGGGCGTGGTGCTGTTCGAGCTCACGACCGGCAAGCGCTTGTTTGGGCGCAAGGACATCCGTGAGACGCTGGACCTCGTCCAGCGTGCCACGGTTCCGCCGCCGACCAGCGTCTGGCCCGACTATCCCGCGCTCCTCGAGCCGATCGTTCTCCGGGCGCTGGCGCGCGAACCCGCGCGGCGATACAAGACTGCCGAGGAGTTTCGGCGGGTGCTCGAGCAGTACCTGATAGAAACTCGAACGCTGGTGTCGGCTGCGGCGGTCGGGCGCCTCCTCACGCGTGTTCTCGGTACGAGCATCACTGCCCGCCGCGAGGAGGTGCGCGCCGCGCTGGCCACCCTCCACGAGGCGACGCCCAAGAACGCGATGCTCCTCCCCATCCCTGCGTCGGAGCCGGGGGAGGAGGTCGAGCGGTCCGACCCCCGCGACCCGGCCTTGCACGTCACCATGAGCGGGACCGGCGTGGTGGGCGAGGATCGCCCTTCGGCCGAGGTGCAAACCGTCACCCTGGTTGCCCCGGCCGAGCTCGGCGTGGGGACGGGAGCCGGCAAGGGGCGGCCGGTCAAGAACATGTGGCCTTGGGCTGTGGCGGGCGCGGCCGTGCTGGCTGCCGGCGGGGCCGCCGTGGTCGCATCGAGTGCGGGCGGTGCCGTTTCGCAGCCTGAGGCTTCGGTGGCCGTTCCTTCGCGCTCCTCGACCCGCTCCGCCGAGCGGATTCCCGCCGTCACGACTCCAGGCAATCCGCAGAGCGCTGCCCAACCGGATGGGGATTCGGTTCACCAGCGGGACGAGGGGGACGCGGTCAGCGTCGAGAAGATTCCGATGGCTGCCGAACCGCTCCCCCGTCCAGCCGTCGCGGTCGGGTCGCCGCCGGTAACGCCCCGAGCCGGCAGCGAGCCGAAGACGACCCCGCCGACCACCCTGCCGCCATCGGTAGACCCCGGGCGCGGGCAGGCCTCCCCGCCGAGCGGCGAGGGGGCGCCACCAGTGGCCACTGCGAGGCTGCCCGACAGGGGTGAGGAGGACATGGGGTTCCTCCAGGGACGTCCGACTTCGCCCCCGAAGGGCCCGATCGGAGAGGACATCGGCATCGACAACCCGTACCAGTGACCGTTCATCGTCGACGAGAGCGTGGTAAGCTGCCGCCATGCTGTCGCGAAGGCGTTCTGCGCGCCGTGGGGCGCGCTCTTGCGGGCCGTGGGCCCTGCGGCGCCCCCGCGGGTGGGTCCGGTGGGCGAGCGTAGTGGCAGGGGGGTGTTCGTTCGTGGCCCTCGGCGCGTGCGTCGAGGTGGGTGACGCAACCTCGGTGCCTGGCACCGGCGGGAGCAGTGCCACCGGGGGCGTGCAGAATACCGGTGGGATTGGCGGTCGTGTGGGCATGGGGGGCGTGATGACCGGGGGCATGCCGACGGGCGGCGCGATGACCGGTGGTATGTCAACGGGCGGCCTACCCACGGGGGGCGTGGCGACCGGCGGTGTCGCGATGGGTGGTACGGCGACCGGTGGGCTATTCCTGACGGGCGGCGCACCGGCGACGGGAGGTCAGACGGGTGGGGTGGTGAGCACGGGTGGCGTCCTGGCGACGTACGATTGCGCGCCGAATACCGAGGTGACGTCGTGCGGAACCAAATTCGGATTCACCTGTGGTTCGCAACCAACGGCTGACTGCACGGCGGCGCCGACCGCGTCGGTTTTCTGTTGTACCGATCCGTGCCAGCCGGCGGACGAGTCTGCGCGTACCTACTGCAAGAACTCCACGTTCCCGCAGCCCTATGCCTGTCACGACGGGCAGTCGCCAACGCGGGCCGGCTGCCAGCCCTCCACCATGGCTGATTTCTCCTGCTGCACCGACTAGCAGGATGTCCCCCACCCACACCGGGCTGCTCGCTGCCCCTCTTCAACGCCCTGCCAGTTCGAGGGACGGGATCCTCGAGCGGTGAAGGGGCGAGCCAAGGACCATGTCGAACAACACGCACAGCCTCACCCTTGGCTACGTGCTGTGGATCCTCGGGTTCACCGGCGCGCACCGATTCTACTTCGGAAGACCGGTCACCGGTACCGTGTGGTTCTTCACTGGGGGGCTCTGCGGTGTGGGTTGGTTTGTTGACCTCTTCCTCATGCCGCGGCTGGACAATGGCGCCGATCGGCGCTTTCGCGCCGGCAAGTACGACTACTCGGTCGCGTGGATTCTGCTCACCTTCTTCGGCTATCTCGGGATCCACCGCTTCTATCTCGGGCGCTGGTTGAGCGGTGTCGTCTGGCTGCTCACCGGGGGCCTCTTCCTGGTCGGCTACCTGTTCGACCTCTGGACCCTCAACGATCAAATCCACGAGGCGAATGGAGGAGATTGACGCTCGCGTCGCCCTCGATCGATCGGCAGCCCGCTGGACTCCCGTGGGCCAAACCCCGGGATGGCGGTCAGCGGTCCGTCATCGGCCGTCAGCCGTCAGCAAGAGATGGCCGCGCGCGGTACCGTGGAGCGCTTCGGGATCAGCGCCCACCTGCGCCAGAAATGGGTGACCTCTGTGCCCTCCAACGTCGCTGTGGGTTGTGGTCGCGATACCATGCGCACATGCCGCCATGTTGGGTCCGGCCGAGCCTGATTCCCACCGCGGTCGCTCCCGTGTCGCGATACCATGCGCATATGCCGCCATGTTGGGTGGGGGGACCCACGTGTGGGGGGAGGGGGTGCGCCCGTCCCTCCAACGGATCCTCATGAGAAGGACGGTCGAGGCCTCCACCAGGACTAGCGGGCTGGTTGCTCGACGCGGCGCCTAGCTCGCAGGCACGCACCAGTCGGGCTGGGGTGCCGACCCCGTTGGTCCCTTGGCGGTGTGATCTTGACCGGATCAGGCAGAGTCTTCTCCAATGTTCTCGTGGCCATCAGTACGCAGGCGTCGGCAAACAGGGTCTCCACGTTCTTCCCGACAGCTGACGGCTGATGGCCCGTTTGGTTCTGCTTCGCCGCGTCAGGTTTGGCTCGGGTCGACGCCGTTCTTCTCGATGCGCGAGACATCCTCCCCCCGTACCGTCAGGGGACGTTCCTGCGTCGATTCCGCCGTGTCGGTTCCACGACTCGCGGTGGTGTCGAGGGAAGCTTGGCCCGCACCGCCCGCTGTTGGCGAACCCTGCTCGCGTTTCCCCGTCGCTTCGCTCTCCGAGTCCGTCGCATCGGCGGGAGGTCGGGCCTGGTCGCTCGGCTGCGCCTGGTCGCTCGGCTGCGCCTGGTCGCTCGGCTGCGCCTGGTCGCTCGGCTGCGCCTGGTCGCTCGGC
>JAFGBI010000187.1 GCA_016933275.1 Polyangiaceae bacterium
GACGTGACGCGCACGACGGACCCTAACCCCCTGTTATCGCAGGGCATTCTGCCTACGGTGTGTGCCTATGCTCCGAAAAGTCGGGCCCAGGGCATGTCGTTCTTCGAGCTCCGGCCCGGTCCAGGCGAGCGAATAGGACAGCCCCGCCTCCACCTTGCCGAACGAAGCCGCCCCACCTGGGTCGGTGCGAGCGCGGCGGGCGGTTCGGTTCGTGGGGGCGGTCCGGGTGGCAGCGCGCGCGCTCTGGCCCTCGCTAGGGTTGGTTGTCGGAGGTCTGGAGGGATTCGCAGTCGCTGCCAGCGCTCGTTGCATCGAGTCACGGTCGAGGCCCTGGTCCCCCCGGAGGAGCGCGAGCGTGGACGACTGGACCACCTGCGCGATCTGTTCCCGTCCGACCTCGTCCAGGGCATTCTGCAAGGGAAGCTCACGCACGACGTAGCGCTGCGCCGCGGGAGCAGCGATGAGCAGCAGGGCGCTATTCGGTGCCGGCAGCTCCACCCACACCCGCACGAACCCCGGCCCCGGCTGGGCGGCAACCTCGGCCAGGCTCGCCCGCGGGAGGCGCGCCAGATAGAGGAAGCGCGGCGTGATCCCCTCACTCCGCGCAAGGGCATCGATCGAGCGAACGAGGGCGGGAGACTGTGCGGCCTCCCCCACGAGCGTCACCTCGACCTTGACCGGTTCGGTGGCCATCGAGGGCTCCGCATCGAAGGCAGCGACTGCGTCCGCCGCCTCATGGTTCGGTGGGGCGCTGGTCGCGGTGCGAGCGGCGAGCACCAGCGCCCAGGCGAGCGCCATCGCCGATTGCCGAGCGCACCAGCGAGACAATCTCGCGCCCTGCGCCAATCCCACCAACCGCTCCGCGCAGGAGGTCACTGCCCTTGCTCACCCTGGCCGAGCCGCCTCCGGGCCTCGATTGCGTACACGGAGCGGGGGAAGCGCTGGAGCAGCTGTTGGTAGGTCGCTCTCTCCTCTTCCGATCGACCGAGCGCGGCGAGCGACTGCGCTCGTCCCGCCAGCGCTTCCTCAGCGAGGGGTCCTCCAGACCCAAGGTAGCGATCGAACTCCGCGAGCGCACTGCCGGCCCGGCCGCGCGCGAGCCAGAGGCGACCCAGGGATACATGCGAGAGCCTCGCCTCGGCCGAGCTCGGATACTCGCGCTGCAGCGCCGAATAGAGCTCGATCGCTTCACCGGTCCGTCCGGCTCCGCGTGCGGCGTTCGCCCGAGCCAGAAGGTCGGCCGCGGCGACGAGTTGGAAGGCCGCCTTCGTCGAGGGGACTCCGGTCCCTTCGCGTTCGCCCGGACCGTCGCTCGGGGGCGCGGCCGGCAATCCTCCGGTGGCTGGGGGGACCGCAGGGGAATGGCTGGGAACGGACGAAGGCTGGGTCCGCGGTTCCTCCGACCCGACCCGCGGCTCCTTGGCTCGGCCATCGGAGGCGAGCTGGGTATCCACCATCGTCGCGCTGGCGGAGGTCGGCGGTGCTGTCTGGTGACGAACGAATGCCGCCTGACCGAGGTACGCGAGCCCGGTGCCCGCGATCAGCACGAGCGCTGCGGAGAGCCACAGGTGGCGACCCCAACGAAGGGGCCCCCTCGACCCGCGCTTGGCCCGCAGCGCTCGCTCCACGCAGCGCTGGATCCGCTGTTCGTCGCCCTCGCGCACCGCGGCGATCCGATCGAATGCGAGTCCCGTGCGGAACGCGATCTCGTCCGTCGGGGTCTCGCCGAGCCGGCGCTCGAAGGCAAGTCGCTGCTCTGCGGAGAGCTCCCTGTGGCGTGCGAGCACGCCGAGATCCTCTGGAAACACGGCGTTATCCTTCATGGCCACCTCGAATCACCTCGAACAGCCGGCGGTTCTTCTGTACCCGGTCACGCAGGGCAGCGAGCGCGCGCCGCAAGCGACTGCGCACCGTGTTCAGGGGAACCCCCAGCAGCGTCGCCGTCTCTTCCGTCGTGTGCCCGAGGATCACGTGCTCCACCAGCACCTCGGCCTGCGTTTCGGGGAGCTCGTCGATGAGCTGACGGAGGATTTGGCGCAGACGGTCTTGGTCCACCACTTCGGCGGGGTTCGGCGCGCCATCCCCCTCGAGGACCCCGTCCGCATCCGGCAGGGGGGCGAACCGCCGCCGGCGCCGCGCGTTCATCGCCGTCAGTACTGCGACCCGGCAGGCGAAGTGTAGCGTGGTGCACTCGCCACGGAATCGGGGGAGCGCGGCGAGCAGAGCGACGTACGCTTCTTGGAGGACATCATCCACCTCGCCGCTCGCGGCTCCCAGCACGCCCCGCACCGCGCGCAGCATGGGGGCACCCGCCGCGTTGAGCAGGGTGCGCTGCGCCGCCGTCTCGCCTGCCCTCGCCCGCTCGGCCAGCGCCCGCAGCGGGTCCGGCGCTGGCGCCGGCTGGTACCGGTTGTCGGCTAGAGGGCCGATCGTGGGCAGGAGACGAAGCACGTCGTATCCCCAGTGTCGCGAACCCGCGTTGCGGACCAAAGAAAGATGATGAAATCGCCGCCACCGGCGATCCCCCATCCCCGCCCCGGCTTACCGGCGCCGCCCCCAACCTCCGGCTCCCCCCTGGCCGATCATGTATTGCGACGAGCTCGTCAAGATCCACTGGCAGGTGACGGTGCAGCGACGGCGCATCGGATGGCAGGACGCAGGCAACGCCGAGGCGTTCGAGGTGGTGCTCTGGCTGGCTCGGGTCATCACCCGCGTCGCACCTTTGGCGGGTGCCCCCCGCGCCGTACCTTGGATGGGTGATTTCGAGGCGCTCCGCTCGCGTTGGCTCTGGCCGCCTGGCTGCATCCATTCCTGGCGGGCGCTCTCGGTCCCTTCTCGAGCTCGGTCCCAAAGCGTGCTAGCGAATTGGCACCCCTCGGAGGTGTGCCATCAGAGCGTTCGGACCCACTTTTCTTCTCATCTTCACCGCCTGTCACGGCAGCCCCGTCGGGGCGTCCTTGGATGATGGGGCAGGTGCGGCGGCCGGTGGTGGACAGGTTCCTACCACGGCCGGAGCGTCGTCAGGCACGGGGGGGGCAGGCGTGTCCGCCGGTGGCGAGCCAGGCCCGGCCGCGGCGGCGGGAGCGCCTTCGGAGTCAGGGGGCGTGGGCGCACTGGGCGGTGGCGGTGGCGGAGTCGCTGGCAACGTGGGCACGGCGGGAGGGGGCGGCATGGACTCTGAGTGTCTGGCCTGCGCGACGGGCCGCTGCGAAGAAGCGATGGACATCTACTTTGGCCCCAACTGGCGAACCGAAGGGATCGAGGTTTCCGAGGGAGCGTGTGGCGAGTACGACGCCTGCTACCGAGGTTGCCTCGCCGAAGGAGAGAACGACCTCGCTTGCTTCGGGCGGTGCAGCGACACGTCGGGATACCGAGTCTGCTCCGAGGCCACATCCAACCTCAACCTCTGCCTGCTCACCTACTGCCCGTTCGCCTGCGGGAGCTGAGCCGCCTCGTGCGCCGAGGGATGCCGGCAGGTCGCCCCCGCTGACTGCGGCGCGAGCAGCACCGGCGAACTGCAGGTCACAGCGCGGCCTTCGGCCGCAACCAAAGGGAGGGCCAGGCCTGAGGCCGTAGGCTTGAGTCCCTTAGCGGTGTGGTCTTGACTGGATCTGGCAGGAAATACTTCAATGTTCTCGTGGCCATCAGCCATCCGGCGTCGGCGATCAGGGTCTCCACGTTCTACCCGACCGCTGACCGCTGACCGCTGACCGCTGACCGCTGACCGCTGACCGCTGACCGCTGATGGCCTGGCCTGATTGGTTCCGGCTCCGCCGGGTTGGGTCTGATGCGCGATCGCCGCAAGCTCATGGCGTTCAAGTTGGCGGACCAGCTGGCATATGCGGTCTACCGGCAGACGCGCGGGATGCCCCCGGAGGAGAAGTTCGGACTGACACTTCAGCTGTGCAATCCCGTGGTGTTGGTCGCCTCCAGTATCGTGGAGGGGTGTGCTCGGCACACCGAGTCGGACTACCTGCGCTCCCTCGATATGGCGTATGGTTCGGTGCGGGAGCTCGAGTGTCAGATCTCGCATGCGGGAGGGTTGGGCTACCTGGATCACGAAGAGCCAAAAGCCCTTGTGCCGTTGGCGGCGGAGACCAGAGAAGCGCTCGGCGGGCTCATTCGGGCGCTGCGGGGCAAAGGGCAAAAGGCGAAGGGCAAAGGGCAAGGTCGGGCGCAGTGACGCCAAGGCGGTGCTCTTTCCGCTAACATGGTCTTGTCTACGTGGAGGAGCCCGAGACCCCAGCCTGCGACGACCGCCCTCGATCTCGGGTACATGACCGATGCCTCCGGCCCGCATCGTGCGCGGGCCTCCGCTCATTGCATCAAGGCTCACTCGGGCCGGGCGCGCGCAGGGTGCACGCCACCCCCTTGGGCGCGTTCCCGGCGAACGGTGTGGCCCGCACGTTCCGCGCTGACCTCGAGACGGCAGAGGTCAAGCGACCGGAGCTCAAGGAGCGAACGGCCAAGCGGCGGCCCATCCGGGTGCACGACCTCCGGGCGACCTTCGTCACGCTCGCCCTAGTATCGCGGGAGACCCCCCGGCTTTGCCGGGGAGGCAGCCGAAGTTTGACATTTCCGGGCGTATCAAAGCGGAACTCCCTTCC
>JAFGBI010000188.1 GCA_016933275.1 Polyangiaceae bacterium
GCGCCCCCGGTGCCGTATGTCATGCCCCCGGTCGCAGCGCCCCCCCCCGGCCCCTCCTCCTCCGCGCCGCCGTCGGACTGCCGGTACGCGTGGTAGAGGTGATAGATCTTGTCGCCGGTGACGAGGACGTCGCTGTGGCCCGCGGCGGCCCAGTTCAGCCACGCCGGTGAACACGGTCAAGGATCGCCTCCTCCAGGCGCGCCGGCAGGTGCGGCAGCGCATCCGCCGGGATCTGGTCTGCTTGCCCGGGATCGACAGGAGCACCCGATGAACGACGCCGCATGCCAGCGCTGGGTCAGGCTCTCCGATCGCGCGGCGGTGGGGGAGCCGCTCACGGACGAGGACGCGTGCTTCCTGCGCGAACACGGCGTAACCTGCACGGCCTGCGCCGCCGAGGCGCGGGTGTGGGAGTCGCTCGACCGCTGCCTCGCGGAGGACTCGGAGCGCCGCACCTGGTGGAGGTGACGGCCCCCGCGCGCCCGCCCGTTCGCGGGGCGTGGCTCCGGCGGGGGCTGCTCGCGGGCGGAGCCGCCGCGGTGGCGGCGGCCGCGGCGCTGGCGCTGGTCGGGCGGGAGCGCGCGCCGGACGAGGCGTCGCGCGCCGTGACGGTCGGTGACGCCTCGGTGAGCCTCGTGCTCGTGTCCGGCGCCGTCGAGGTGCGCGGGGTGCAGGCGTCGGCGGGAGCCGCGCTGGGAACGAACGATGCGGTGCGGATCGGGGACGGCCGCGCGTGTCTGGCCTACTCGACGGGGATCTCCGCCGGCGCCGACGTCGGGAGCCGCCTCGTGCTGCTCGACGCCGAGGCCGGCCACCGACGCCTCCGGCTCGACGCCGGCGCGGTGGTCTGCCAGCTCGAGCCGCAGCCGTCGGGGACGCGTTTCAGCGTCGACACGGCGGCCGGGAGGATCACCGCCCGGGGCACCGTCTTTGCGGTCGAGCACCTCGACGGCGCCGAGGTCGCCGTGCGCCTGCGCCGCGGCGTGGTCGTGGTCGAGGCCGTTGACGGCTCGCGCGCCGAGCTCAGCGCCCCGGCGAGCGCCGTCCTCGGCGCCGGGATCCGTCCCGCGCCGCCCACGGGAGCGGGCTGGGAGCACGACGCGCGCCTGAGCGCGCTCGCGGAGCTCTGGGCGGAGGGGGCGACGGCGCCGCTCGACATCGACACCCGCCCCCCCAACGCCCGGATCGCGCTCGACGGGCTCGACCTCGAGACGCACGACTCGTCGGTGATCGAGTCGGGCAGCCGCTACTACCTCTATCGCACGGGCGAGGGCCTCCCCTAAAAGGTTTCCGAGGACCTCCGCTCCTGGCAGGACGCGGGCGCGGTCTTCCCGGCCGCGCCGGCGTGGGTGGGTGAGCTCGTCCCCGACGCGACGGGGCTCTGGGCGCCCGACGTCGAGCGCCTCGGGGAGGCATACCACCTGTACTATGCGGCCTCGACCTTCGGCTCCGGGTGGTCCTGCATCGGGCACGCCACCAGCTCCGCGCTGGACCCGCCCGCGTGGCAGGACCAGGGCCCGATCGTCTGCTCGGACGCCGACGGGGTGGACGTGGACTGGGACGCGATCGATCCGAGCGCGCTCGTCGCCCCCGACGGCTCGCGTTGGCTCGCGTTCGACAGCTTCGGGAGCGGGATCCAGCTCCTGGAGCTTGACGCGAGCGGCGTGCGCGCCACGGACGAGCTGGTCGCGCTGGCCAAGCGCCCCGAGGCGCCGCACGCCGTCCAGGCGCCCTTCCTCTGGTGCCGGGCGCCTTCGACAGGGCGGGCTGCGCTTTTTCGCCGGAGGCACCCTTCGACCATCGAGATGCCCGCGCTCGTCGCCCAGGAATTGGGGGACGAGCGCGGCTTCTTGGCCCGCCCGAGCGGCGAGTTTCGCTGCAGCCCGGAGGGTGAACCCTGGTCCGGCGCGCTCTACGCGTCGGAGAACGACGGCGGCGCGACGGTGCTTGGTGAAGCCCCCCCGACCCTCGAAGCGCTCGTTCAGCAAGGGGGGAGCGAGCTCGCCCGTTCGGTGGATCGGCGAGCGCGGCTCTGGTACCTCTCGACGAAGGTGCCGCGCACGACACCAGCGAACGCGCGGAGTGTCTTCCAGCCACTGCTCGCCCAGGACGACCGTGATCCCGTGTCGCATTACGCGTGGGCGGTGGAGGTGGACCTGCAAGAGGGGAGCTACCGGGCAGCGCTGGCCCACCTGGAGCGGGCCGCGGCGTTGAACGAGGAGCCTGCGCTCTTCGAGCCCTGGCTGCGCGCGTGGATCGCGAACCAGCGCGGCGCGATTGCGCTCCGGCGAGGACGACGCGAGCTCGCCGAACGTGAATTCGCGACTGCGGAGGCGCTCCTGCCGCTGCCGGAGGTGGTCGCGTTCGCGGAGCGACAGCGGGCCCTCGTGCCAAAGTGAGCCGTGGTCTGCCGTCGGCATCGTTCAGGCGATCGCGGTGGAGGAGCAGGTCCGCGCCTACGGCGGACCCCGCTTTCAGCTGGTGCAGGACATGATGGCCCGCTTCTCGACCGCCGTGCAAGAAGCCAAGGTCGACGTCGTGCCTCGGATCGTGCTCGGCGGCCGCGCCAACGGCAGCTCCACGGGCAATGCGCTCGAAGGGCTGTTCGCCCTGCTCCTCTCGGAGAAGCTGGGAGAGGCGGGGGTCGCCGGGAGCGAGCTCTCGCCCGACGTCGTCGCGCTCCGGGATCGACTCCGGGCCTCGGTCACGGGCGGAGCGCCCGAACCCGACGCCCGGTAGCGTGACGCGCGCACCGCCTCGACCGAGGCGCGCCCATCGAGCAAGGATCCCCCAGGGGTCCCCGCTCACCCCATTTCGGAAACCAGCCTCTCGCTCACCGGGCTCGCACGAACCGGTCTCGGCAGGACGCGAAGGGCAGGCAGTACGGGCCGACCTCGCAACAGAGGAGCGGCTCGACGGTGGACCCTTGGGGCCCGAGCAGCCGGACCTCGTCGTCCCCGAGCAGGATCAACGCCTCCTTGTTCTCCACCTGGACGAGCCGCCAGAGGATGCGAGAGGTGCCTGTCTCGCCGACTTCGATCTCGAGGGCAGCCTCGGACAACGACAGGGAATAGGCCCCTTTTCCTACGGTACCGAGCGCCGCACGATAGGCGGCCGAGCCCTTCTTCAGCTCACCTTCCTTCACCAGCGGGTCCAGGCGGAAAAACGTGGCCTTGCCGTAGGGGCAGTCGTCGTACAGGGCGTGGTTGCCGCCTACGAACGGGGGCCTATCGCAGCCGCTCGCCAGCCGCAACGGCCGATCTGCCGGCGTCTCCCCGAGCCGCCAGAACCGGGTCTCGTTCGGCTGCCGCGACACCGCGAAGAGCCACCGTCCGTCCGCAGAGAACCGGAAATCGCCGGCTCCCAACGGGAGCCGGTCCTGACGACCGGTGTCGACGTCGACCAACTGCATGCGCAGGTCGAGCTCGCAGATGGCGTACCGCCCGTTGGGCGAGACCTCGATCTCGTTCCCTTCGATCCGACCGAGGCGCTGGTTGGTGGCCACGTCGCGGATCTCGACGCCATGTCGCCACTTCGTCGGAACCGCGACGGCCATCCGCGTGCCGTCCAGCGAGAGCATCTGGAAGCCGTCCACCTTCCGGGTCTTCATCCAGTTCTCGGCCGGTTTCCAGAGCCGGGCGGCGCCCATGGCCTCGACCGCCAGCGTGCCGTCCTCACCGAGGTGGAGTCGACTCCGAGGGCGAACCTGGTGCGGCACCGTGGCGATCAGTCGCCCTCGCTCGAGATCCACGATCCGGATCCGCCCGCCAGCGATGCCGGCGAGCAGGGTGCCTTCCGGCGAGAGCGTCGCCAGCTGGTCATCCGCCGGCAGGGACCGCTCCCACTCGAAGGAGGGCAGCCGCAGCACGACCGCGAACCCGTAGCCCCGAACGAGCAGGCGAGCCCCGGCGATCTCGGCGGTGATCACGTCGGGCACGAGCCGCTCCACCTGGCGCCATTCGTGGCGCTGCCCGAGGAGCACCATCACCTCGTGGTCAGAGATCTGCGCCGAGCCCGAACCGTCCGAGGTGGCCACCGCCCGAAGGCCGTACGGAGCAAAGACCGGTCGCCCTGGCAGCTCATCGACCATGCCTTCGCCGCTGACGACCGCGCCCCAGTACTTCGACCCAAATGCCATGGTGCTCCGATCGGCCGAGAGCTCGGCACTCAGCGTGCCCCAGCCGCCCCGGGCCCCGTCGGGAACCTGCTGCAGGATCATTTCCGGGGGTCCAGCCTCGGACTCCGAGTCCGGTCCCGAGAGCGAGGACCCCGAGTCTGCGGTCGGGGGCGCCGGCGTGAGCAGCGGGAGCGGGCGCCAGGCCGCATGGCGAATGGTCGCCACCACGTATCCGCTCTCGTCGGGCGAGAACTCGAGGTAGGCGCCCGGCGGGACCTCGTTCGGGGGATTGGCATCTACGGTGTGCTGCGGGAGCAACCATTGATCGACAACCGCGCCCGTCTTCGCGTCCCACACCACCGCCAAGGAGCGATCGGTCGCGGCCACGAGCCGCCCGGTCGGGGACAGGGCCAGGTCACGCACGGCACCGAGTTTGGGCCGAGAGAAGGCTCGGACCAGCCGGCGGGACCTCGCGTCCCAGAGGCGCACGACGCCGTCGGTGGCGCCGGCCAGTAGCCGGCTCCGGTCCGCCGAGAAGACCACGACTCCCTCCTGATCACCGTAGTCCCCCGACCGATCGATGGGATGGGCGAGCTTGCCCAGGACGGCATCGGTCACGGGATCGCAGAGCTCGATCCCGTCGCCTTCCCACCGGCGAACAACGATCCGGGGCACCTCCTGCCGCCAGAACACGGGCCGGTAGCTCGCCCGCTCCGCGTCCGCAAACACGGGATCGCAAAGGAGATCCGCCAGCACGGCCCCAGTCCCGCCCGAGAAGAGCCGATGCTGCCACGAGTCGTTGACCCAGAACAGGTCGTCGCCCTGCCAGCGCGTGCGCAGGAGCTCGTCCCCCTCGGGGAAGAAACAGGAACGCTCTTCGGGGCTCGTCGCCGGGGATCCGTCATCCACGCCGCCCGCGTCACCCGCGCTCGGCTCGTCCTCCCCGCTGGGTTCGTCGTCCTCGTCGTTCTCTTCGACGTATTGCGCCGTGATCTCGCAGTTCTCATGGGAGCGGCCGATCGCCATGCCGTCGATCCCCGACATCACGCGTGGCGCGGCCTTCTGCCGGGTAGCCGCCTCGGCGTCGATGAGCGCCCGCTCGAAGCACCGCTGGGCCGCCGCCGGATCGTGCTCGAGCGCGAGCCCCGCCAGGACGAGCGCCATCGGGTTCGGGCGGGAGCGCTGCCAGGCATCCTCGTAGAGCGCCGCGGCACGAGCGAACTCGCGCCGGGCCAGGAGCTCATCGGCCAAGCGTAGATCGCGGCGGGCGAGCTCGAGGTCGGCCCCTTGCCGTATCCGCGCGAGCTCATCGAGCTTCTGAACCGCCACCTCCGCGGCGTGACGCGCCTGGGGATCAGCGGAAGCGGCCAGGACCCGCGCCGCGACCGCCCGCGCGCGCTGCTCCCAGCCGAGCTCGACGCATAGCTCGAGCTCAAGCGGGTCGAGCTCGGCCCGGGTAGCCGGGCCTTGGAGCTGGCGCAGCTCGGCGAGCACCGCGAGGGCAGCCTGGAGACGACCTCTGGTCCAATGATCCTCGAAGCGCGCGGCCAGCTCAGCGGCCGTCGGGGCGCGCGGGGAACCCGCCGCCGCGGAGGCTCCCGGAGTAGCTGCCGGTGCCGGGGAAGGCGCGCGCCCCGCGAGCGCCGCACAACCGGCCGAGGCGGCCAGAAGAGCGATCCCAACCCATACCGCCGTGCGCATCCGGCAGAATAATGCGCCACGACGGACCGGTCGGCTAGAGCACGGCTTGTGAGCCTTGACCCTGGCTGCGCCGCGCCAAGCTCAGTAGGTGAAGGTGTAATGCTCGGACGCTTGACCCGAGCTCGCGGGCAGAGATCCCGAGAAGCTGCGAGACACTCCCCCGGCCACCTCGATCGTGAAGGGACCACGGCCGCGTCCGTCGTAGTTGACGACCCACACCTTCTAGGTTCCCCGGGCTGCGATGCCGTCGAAGACGATGTTCTCGGCGTGCGCGGAGGTGCCGCAGGAGCTGATGCGCTAATCGACGTCGAGCTCGCCACCCCCGCCGGTGCGGGCGCCGAAGTAGATCTCGGTGCCGCCCGGGGTGAGCACGTGGAGGTCGTAGCCCGAATCCACGGAGAAACCGAGCGAGACGCGCAGCGTCCCCTGCCCGACGCAATACTCGGCGAAGCAGATCGACGCTGGGACGCGCTCCTGCGTTTCGGCACAAGGATCTCCGACCGGGGTGGTGCCCGAGCCGGTCTGGACGCTGGTGTTGCCGTCGTCGCTCGAACAGTCCGGACAGTCGACAGAATCCGAGAGGCAGCCGGGGAGCGAGAGCGCGAGAAGAGTGAAGAGTACGGTTACTGGTCGCGTCATTCGTCCACTAACGTACGCCGGCGCTCCGCGGTGAAGCTCCCGACCGGTGACTCGTCGCAGGGCGTTCGCGCCACGGGCGAGCGGGGCGAACCCGTATCAGATTGAATCGTCATCCCTGTACCGTTCTGACGCACTCACTGCCTCCGCGGCCGGCGCTCCGGTTACGGTCCTGCCCCGGACCCCGCGCGGAGGTGGCGGTTCGGCCTCCCGACTTTCGCTCAAACCCGGAGGGCGTCCGGACCGAGGCGAATCGAGGCTTGCCGCCGCGAGAATTCTCGCCAATCCTGCGGCGCGCGAACCCAACCGTCACCGCGGGCAAGGCCTCGCGGGAGCACTGAACATGACTCGACGCCGCACGATCCACGCCGCGAAGACCCGCCTCCCTCTCGGACTCTGTCTCTGGGCCTGCGTGGCCTGCGGCGGCTCGGGCAGCGACGGCGATCGCTCGCAGGAGAACCCCGACCAGAGCGGCGGCGCAGGTGGCAGCTTGGGCGCTGGGGGCGGGGGCGGCGGCGTACCGGTCGGTGATGCGGGCGCTCCGAGCGGGACCGCGGGCGCCGCAGGCAGCGCGGGCGCGTTCCCCGAGATCGACATCCCATCGGTCTCGAACGATCGGATCGGCGACGCGGTGTTCGACGAGGACGAAGTGAAGTCCTACTACCTGACGTTCTCGGACGAGGAGTACGAAAGGTTGATGGACCTCTCGACCCTGCTCACGAACCCGTGGGCCGTGAACGAGGACCGGTACGTGGAGGCCTCGCTCCGCGTCGGCGAGGTGGAGCTGCCGTCGATCGGGGTCCGCTTCAAGGGCAATTACTCCATCTGGGGCTGCGTGGACTACACCACCAAGGAGCGAGTCGTGCGCGTGGAGCCGTTCTATCGCGACATCGACGTGTGCCAGCGCTTTTCGCTCAAGCTCGATTTCGACCGGTACGTCGACCGTTTTCGCCTGGATGGGCTAAAGAAGCTGAACCTCCACGCGATGGCAGCGGATCCGAGCAAGATGCGCGAGCGGCTCGGCTACTCCCTCTTCCGCGACATGGACATCACGGCTCCGCGGGCGGTGCACGCGCGCGTGTACATCAACGGGGAGTACCAGGGGCTGTTCGCCGCGGTGGAGCAGATCGACGGCCGGTTCACCGCCAACCGGTTCCCCGGCGCCGGCGACGGCAACCTCTACCGGGACCTCTGGCCCACCGCGGACCTCACCACCGCCGAGGCCGAGAGCGACCTCAAGACCAATGACGATCCCGGGATGGTGGACGTGTCCGGCTTCATGACGTTCCGGGACGCGATCGCCGCGTCCACCGAGGCCGACTTCGCAACCGCGATGGCTTCGGTCCTCGACTTCGACGAGCTCGCCCGCTACGTCGTGGTCGATCGCGCGATCGCCAACTTCGACGGCATCATGGCGTTCTACTTCGGCCCTGGGTGGGGGCCCCATAGCCAGAACTACAACTGGTATGATCTCGGGGACGGGCGTTTCACGCTCATCCCCTGGGATCTCGATAAGACGTTCTGGTACCCGGAACCGAACTTCTGGTCCGACAACGCCCCGAACGGCGAGAACGTCGTGCCGAACTGGAACGTCGTCACCAACGGCTGCGACGGGCACGAGTGCTTCTTCGACTCCGTGATCACCAACAACGGCGTCCGGCAGGACGCGCCCTACAACGTGCGTGAGATCGACTGCGACCCGTTCCTCCGGCTGCTGCGCGGAGAGATCTACGATCGCCAGGCGGCCATCGCCGACGACTTCATCGCGGGGCCGTTCTCCGAAGCGAGCGTGACCGCGAAGCTCGACGCGTGGCGTGAGCAGGTCGCAGCGGCTATCGATGAGGATCCGGGCGTGGACAGCGACCAATGGCAGAGCGCGATCGACGACCTTACCGCCCATCTGCCAGACCTCCAGAATAACCTCAGCCTGATGATGGCGGGGCTGATCGACGAATAGCAAGCGGGGCAGAACCCGCGCGCTCACACGGCGTCGCAGTGGACGCTGATCACCCCCGCGGCGCCATCGGTGCAGGTGCAGCCGAGGCGCACGTCGAGGCAGGCGCAGTCGGTGCAGTCGGTGGTGACGCAGCTACTCACGGGCCCGTTGCCACCAGAACCGGGGACCTGCGTGCTGCAGTACTGCCCCGGCTCGCACACGTCGTTCCCGCACTCGACCGTCGGGGACACGATCATGCTCTGGCACTGTCCATCGTTGCACCGGGCCACGATGGCGTCCTCGCTACCGAAAATCACCATCGGTCCGTTGTCCACGGGGACGCCCTGGGGAGCGCAGCCGCAAAGGGGGTACTGCGCTTCGCAGATCGCCTCGGCCACGGCGAAGCTCTCCGCCTCGTCGGCGGAGAGCGCCATCACCCACTGGGTACCGCAGCAGTCCACCGTGTGGTGGACGAGCACGCAGTCGCTCGCGTCGCTCTCGAGGGTCAGGCTGGCCGGCGGCAGCCCGCTGTCGCGGAGCGCGGAGCGGATCTCGCTGACCAGCGCGTCGTGGCGGAATTGGCGAGCAGACAGGTTCACGGAGAGCGCCAGCGGGGGCCGGGTCGCGAAGCGGCAGTGCCAGGCGTGTCCCTGCTCCTCGTCGTTCCGCGTCAGCCGATCGTCCGGACGCCTTCGGCTGACCCCTGGCCTATCGCTTGTTCGAGGGCTAGACCTCGATCCAGCGAGCTGCTGATCTTTTTCCGGGGCTTTTTCTGAAACTCCCGGTGTTTCTGGGGTTGCGAAACCCC
>JAFGBI010000189.1 GCA_016933275.1 Polyangiaceae bacterium
AGCGCCGGGCGTCGGTCGCTCACGGCGCTGGTGTCGTCGAGGCCCCTCACGGCGGCCATTGTACCGGCGCCGGGCGCCGGCGGCTAAGGCAGAGAAGGGACCGAGTATTTCCCCTTGCGAGGCCGCGACGCGCTTGCCCCTGCAGCACGGGTCCGGGTATGCCTGCACTCCGTGGCCACGCCGCACGACTCGCTGGTCAAGCGTGTCTTCTCCGTGCGCGAGGACGCGATCGGCGAGCTGCGGAGCGTCCTTCCCGCTGAGATCATCGCTGCCCTCGATCTCGAGGGGCTAGAGATCGAGGAGGGCTCCTTCGTCGATCCGGCCCTCGTCCAGAGGCACCTCGACCTGCTCTACTCCGTGCCGCTCAAGAGCGGCGCGGGCTTGGCGTTCGTGTACGTGCTGTTCGAGCACCAGAGCAGCGACGACCCGCTGATGGCCTTCCGGATGCTGGCGTACATGGTCCGCATCTGGGAGAAGTACCTGCGCGACCACGAGGGGGCGCGGGAGCTGCCGGTCATCGTGCCGCTGGTGCTCCACCACGCCGAGGAGGGGTGGCGGTCGGCGACCACCTTCCACGAGCTGTTCCCGGCCGGCCTGCTGAGCCAGCCGGCCTGGGCGGGGGTGGTCCCGAGCTTTCGGTTCTTGCTGGATGACGTCTCCGTCGCCACCGACGACGAGCTGCAGGCCCGCCAGCTCTCGGAGTTCGCGAGGGTGGCCCTCTGGGCCCTGCGGGACGCGCGGTTCGGGCGCCTGGAGCGCACCCTGGCCGCCTGGTCCAGCGTCTTCTCCCGCCTGCTCCAGGCCCCGGGGGGTCCGACGGCGGTGCGGACCATCTTCTGCTACAGCTACGAGGTCAGGGGCATCGCTACCGCCCAGTCCCTGGCCGCTCAGTTCCCCGATCCCATCCTCCGTGAGGCAGCCATGACCATCGCCGAGCAACTGCGCCATGAAGGCCGACAGGACGGGCTCCGCGAGGGGCTCCAACGCCTGCGGGGCGTCGTCCGCAAGCAGCTCCGGCTCAAGTTCGGGGAGCTGGACGACGCCGCGCAGGCTCGCATCGCTGCCGCGGACGAGGCCGCTCTCGAGCGCTACGCCGAGCGCGTGCTTTCGGCCGACAGCCTCGCCGCCGTGCTCGCCGACTAGACCGCGTCGTCGACGTCGTCAGCGTCCAGCACCGGCTGCAGCTCGGCGGGATCGCGGCGAGCGGCGACGGGCGGCCGGGCGAGGGCTGCGCCGGGGTGGGTCGCGGCGTGCACCGCCTTCAGCTGGCGGATTGCGACGTGGGTGTACACCTCGGTCGTGCTCAGCTCCGCGTGGCCGAGCAGCTCCTGGATGTGGCGGATGTCGGCGCCGTTCTCGTGCATCAGGGTGGCGCAGGTGTGCCGAAAGAGGTGGCAAGCGCCCGTCTTGCCGAGGTCGGCCGCGTCGATGTACCCGCGCACCAGGTGGGTCATGGGCTCCGGCTTGAAGCCCTCGCCGAAGCGGGTCAAAAAGAGCACGCCCTCGTCCGGCGGCATCACCAGGCCGTCGCGGATCTGGCGGAGGTAGCGCTCCACCCAGTGGACGGCGCGCTCGCCGATCGGCACCACGCGGTCCTTCTTGCCCTTGCCCTGGCGCACCGTGAGCGTGCCGCGCTCGGCGTCGAGGTCGTAGATGCCGAGCCGTACCAGCTCCGAGCGGCGGATGCCGGTGGAGTAGAGCACCTCGAGGATGGCCCGGTCGCGGAGGCCCAGGGCCTCGGTCAGGTCGGGCTGGTCCAGCACCTTCTCCGCCTCCAGCGCCGTCAGCACGCACTTCGGCAGCCGGCGCTCGACGCGGGGCAGCTCCAGGTCGGCGGCGGGGTTGGCGAGGGTGACGCCCTGCTTGGCGAGCCAGCGGAAGTAGGCCCGCACCGGCACCAGCCGGCTGTGCTGCGCCCGAAATGACAGCGGCTTTCCGTCCGCCTTCCGCAGATAGAAGAGGTGCCGCTGGTAGCGCTCCAACACGGGCCTGGTCACCGCCTGCGGCCGCGTCACGTCGCGCGCGTCCAGCCACTCCAGGAGTTGCTCCAGCGTGTTCTGGCGGTTGCCCACCGTGCGCTCCGAGTAACCTCGCACCCGCAGCCACTCCAGGTACCGCCCGAGCCAGGCCCCGAGCCCGTCCGGATCGCCCTGCTCGTAGCTCCGCGGCCGGCGCTCGCCCTTGCGCGGCATCGCTTCATGCCCCCACCGCCGCCGGCTTCAAGGTGACGACGTTCCCGGGGGACACGCGCTCCCTCAACGCACCCTCCGTCACCCCCGCCAACTCCGGCACGCGGGCGCCGTTCAGGCGGGTTTGCTGCGGGTTGCGGCGGGCGGGGGTGGCCCCGCCCGCCCCCCGCACACCCCCCGCCAGGTTCGGGTCCGCCCCCCGCCAGGTGGGCGCCGTACCCGCGTCTCCGGGCTCGCTCAGACCGCTCAGCTGCTCCTCGCTCCCTCCTGCCCAGGTCAGCTCGTACAGGTAGCCCTGGCCACGCCCGCCGCGGTGCACCGCCAGGTACTCCATATCCACCAGGCGCCCGAGATGCAGCCTGAGCTGCGTCTGCCCCCACCGCGTCGCCTCCCGCACCTCCCGGCGGCTAAAGCGAAAGTCCCCCCGGTCGATCCCCAGCCGCTCACTCCCCGCCCGCACCAGCTCGTCGAGCTGCCCGAGCAGGCGCCGCGTCTGCGGCGGTAGCTCGTCCAGGCTCCGCCCCAGCACCTCCCGGCAGAGGCGGTTCGCCAACGCGATGTCCTCCGCCGTCGCCTCCACCTAACGGATCTCCTCCTCGCGGTGCTGCACCGTCTTCACCTCCCGCTGGTACTGGTGCAAAAGCGCGATCGTTCGGATCAGCGTCAGATACTTCATGTGGTCCCGCCGCGTCCGCGTCGCGTGATCGAGAAACGTCAGCTCGCAGGCGTGGGGGTTCACCACCGCCAGGGGACGCAGCAGGCGCTGCGCGTTGCGGTGCACCGTCAACACCCGCTTCCGCTCGTGCCGCGCCAGCATCCCCTCCAGCGTCTGCCCCAGCCGCTGCCGCTCGTGGATCGCCCGCGTCTGCTCCCGCCCCTCGTCCACGCTCAGCACCAGGCAGCGATTCAGCAGCTCCTCGTCCACCTCGATGGCCGTCGTCGTCAGGAAGATCATCACCGGCCCCTCGACCCGGTACTCCTGCGTCACCAGCCGCCCCGTCGCCGGATCCTTGCCCGTGCTCGCGATGCTCAGCTGCCCCTCGCTCTGCAGGAGCTTCAGCGCGTAGCTCGCGCGCTCCGCGCCCTCCTCCTCGACGATGGCCAGGATCTTGTGTCGCAGATCGCCCTCGCCCATGTAGAAGAGCGCCTGCCCCGTCATCGCGCTGTACTGCACCCGCTCCTCCTCGGGCATCAGCGCCAAGACCGCGTCCATCAGGCTCGACTTGCCCGCCGCGCTCGACGACTGGATCACTACCGCCAGTGGCTCGTCGAGCTTTCGGCTCGTCGCCCCGAGGTAGCCCACCAGCTTGTTCGTCTCCTCGCCGACGACCCCACACCGCTCGAAGTCCCCGAGGATCCGCTCGAGCAGCTCCGGATCCCGCAGGAGCGCGAGCGCCTCCGCCGTCTCCGCCTCCGACAGCTTCGGCGCGGCGTCCTTCGCCGTCTCCGCCTCCTGCCGCTGCCGCTCCATCCGCTCCTCCAGCCCGAGCAGCACCGCCCCCAGATCCCGCTTCAGGATCCGCTCCTCCACCCCCAGCTTCTCGCTCGCCAACCGCACGAAATGCCCCCGCTGTCGCGCGCTGTACAGCTCCAGGCCGTCGACGTGAAAGCCGCCGCCGTCCCGGGCAACGAGGACGTTCACTTTCAGCGCCTCGGGGGCGGTGTTCTTCGCCAGACCCCGGATCCGCCAGCGCCGATCGCCGAAGCGGTAGACCACCTCATCGTCGGCGCCGGTGGGCTCGATGCTCGCTGGGGCGTGCTCGCCGATCCTCGGTGCCGGCCCCGGCCCCGGCGCCGGATCCATCGGCGACGTGATGGGCTCTGTCGCCGTCGCCGCCGTCGCCGCCGTCGCCGCCGCCGCCGGCTCGGCCTCGTCCGGCGGCGCGGGCTCGGGCTCCACGTCGCCCGCCGTCGCGATGGTCACCGCCACCGCCTCGACGCTCACCACGCCCGAGGCGTTCTCGCCCTTAGTCGCCTCCGGGACGCTGCTCCCGGCCCCCACCCGTTCGAGGTCGCGTGACGCTGGGGCGGGGCCTTTCCCCATCCATCGCGCCTGCCGCAGCGCCAGCCCCAGGCTCTGCGCCGCCGGCTGTACCTTCAGCGCGTACTCGTTCGCATCCATCCCCTTGGGGAAGAGCACCCGAAAGCACTCGATCCCCACCGCACCAAGCTCCTCCGCCACCCGCTCCGCCGCTCGGTCCCCCGCCTCGTCCCGGTCGTAGGCGATGTACACCCGCTCCGTCGCGTGCGCTTGCAGCGCCGTCCGGTGGTCGTCGGTGAAGCCCTGCGTCCCGTAGCTCGCCGTCACCTGCCGGTACCCCGCTACCCAAAACGTCAGCGCGTCGATCAGGCTCTCGCAGAGGATGAGCGTCCCGCTCGCCCTCAGCGCGGGGAGGTTCCACACCCCTCGGTGCGGGCCCGGCAGGTACAGGTGCAGCGGCGTCCCCGCGCGGAGCTTCCGCGCGATCTTGCGCCCGTACATCCCCGCCACCCGCCCCTGCTCGTCGAAGATCGGGATCACCAGGCTGCCGCTCAGGTGCTCGTGCCCGCTCTCGCGATACACCCCCAGCTGCTCGAGCCGCCCTCGCAGCTCCGCGCCCGCGACTCGGTTCTTGTCCGGCAGCCGGTAGCCGAGCGTGCGGTTCGCGTAGCCCAGGCGAAACTGGTCCACCACCTCCGGGTGCGCGAGGCCCCGCTGCCCCAGGTACGCGAGCGCCTCCGGGCTCTGCTGCAACGTCGCGTGGTAGAAATCCACCACCCGCGCGAGCACCGCCTGATCGTCCGCGCTTCGCTCCACCGGCGCCGCCAGCCTCCTCACCGTCGAGTGCTTCGGCGCCCCGCTCGTCACCTCGGCAGTCAAGGCAGTGACATCTTCGCGCAGCAGCTCCACCGCATGGCGAAAGCTCACCCCCTCCGCCTTCATCACCCAGTCGATCACCGTCCCCCCCGTCTGGCACGCCCCCAGGCAGTGCCAGAGGTTCGACGCCGGGCTCACCACCAGGCTCGGCTCGTGGTCGTCGTGAAATGGGCACCGCCCGAGCAGGTCCTTGCCGTGCCGCTCAAGCTTCACCCCCTGCGCCGTCACCAGCCGTTCCAGCGAGATTTCCGCCTTCATCCGCGTCAGCTCCGCCGCGTCGATCCGCGCCATCTCGTCCCTCCAGCATCGAAAACGCTGTCAAGCGCCAAGTGCTCCGGCCGCGTCCGAATTCTCTTGGCCTGGCACCGTCCTCACGTGTATACGTGCGGCGTATACCCGTAGCAAGTTCTTTTGTCCCCCCAGCCGGCCCCCTCCAGATCGGCATCTACACTGGGCCTCGTCATGCCCAGCAAGGTCCCGGCTTCCTCGGCGTTCGGGAAACGCCTCACCGATCTGCGCCTCGCCCGCGGCCTCACCCAGACCCAGCTCGCCGAGCTGATCGGCTCCTCCCAGCGCGCCATCAGCCACTACGAAACCGTCGCCGACTTCCCACCCCCGGGCGTCATCATCGAGCTGGCCTGCGCCCTCAAGGTCACCACCGACGAGTTGCTCGGCCTGCGGACCATCAAGTCCGCCCCCCTCGCCGACGCCCTCGATCCCGAGAGCAAGCGCCTCTGGCGCCAGCTCAAGCAGGTCATGGCCCTGCCCGAAAAGGATCGCCGCGCCGTCGTGCGGCTCATCAACTCCCTCGTCGCCGGGCGCAGCAACGGCCACGGCGCTGCCGCCCACCGCTAGCGCCGAGCCCCCCGTCTCTCGCCGTCGCCTCCCGTCCGGCGGCGTCCACCGATCTGCAACGGCCAGCGTCGAGCGCCTTGCCCGGCGCCGCTCCGCACGGACACTCAGCGGCATGGCCCGCCGCTTCGAGCACAAGCGACTCCGCCTGCTCCGCGTCATGCTCACCGAGCCCGAGTGGGTGGAGCTGCGTCGGCTCTGCCGCGAGCTGCAGCTCGACATGTCGAGCCTCGTTCGCCACCGCGTGTTCCATGGCGATGCCAACGAGCGTTCTCGCCCGTAGCGTGGAGGTACCTCCAACGAAAGGAGCCCCCCATGTGCATCGAGCGTGACGAGTTGGTCGAGTGGTTCGAGGACGAGGACAACGCCGGCGTCGCCGGTAACGCCGAGCTGGCCGACCTGCTCGACGAGGACGAGCAGGTCGTCCGTCGCGAGGGCCGCCTCCGCGGCGTCCGCCGCGTCGGCTCCACCATGGTCTGGACCATGGACGATGCCCTCGCCCTGCTCGACGACCTCACCGCAGAGGATGAGGCAGAAGACGACGGTGAAGACGACGAGTAGGCCCCGCCTGCCGGGGGCGTGACCGCCGCTGCCCGCGTCAGCGCCGCTCGCGCCCCCGGTGCTCGCCGCGCACCACCGCACGTTGCCCGCGGTACCTCGCGTAGCCCAACGTGCCCAGCGCCCAGAGGCCGGCGAAGTCCGTCTCGGTCATCGCGCTGATCTCGACCTGGCTCCGCCGCAACAGGCAGGTCCGGAGGTAGTTCGTGCTGGCCGCCAGATCGGCGGCCGTCAGCGTCGGATCGTCCTCCTCGCGCATCTGCTGCGCCAGGCTCCACGCCTGCGTCCGGATCCGCTCGTCGCTGAGGACGCTCGCCAGCGCCGCCAGGGTCCACGCCTTCTCCTCGATGTCCATCACGGCCTCCTTGCACCCGGTGCATCCCGGGTAGCTGCAGCAATAATTGGCCGCGACCCACACGCCAGCGCATCGCCATGGCTCCCCTCAGGCTCCAAAACGGGCCGACGGCGCCACGCAGCGGTACCCTGTCCCGGCGTGACCTGTCTGGTCCAGTCCCTCCAGGTGGTCGAGCGTGTCGTTGCCCTCGTGGAGCGGCCACTCGCGCTCTGGCCCGCCGCGCCCATGGATCGGGAGCTGGCCGGTAGGGTCATCTCCTCCACGATCCTGGCAGGGCTCCAGGGTGACACCCACCATCTCGCCGCCCTCGGTGCCGTCGCCCTGTCGAGCGGCTTCCGCCGCGCGCTCCTGCTCCGCCGCGTCACGCTCGCGCAGCAGCGGGGCGCGCCTCACGCCTGGGCCGCGACCCAGAAGCTCGTGACCGATCTCAAGCTCCTCTCCTGCCGCCTCGGACGGCTCGATCCGCACACCGTGGCCGGGCTGCTCGCCGTCGACAACAGCACCCGCGCCGCCGCCAAGCTCCTCCTCGCCTCGGGGGCGTTCGGGGTCCCGGTGTCGGTCGGCAAGAGCGCCGAAGACCACCAGATCGCTCTACTGCGCCCTCACCGCCACCAGCAAGGCCCGGTCGATGACGTCCTGCTCCTGCAGTCGCTTTCGTGCTGGCGCTCGGCGCGCGATGCCATCTTCGGCGATCTGCAGACGCTGCTCCGGAGCCTGCAGCCAGAGGACCCGGCGGGCAGCACGGTGCCCCTGCCTCTCGACCCCCGTCTGCTCCGTGACGTCGACTCCAAGCTGACCCCCGACTGCGACCCCATCGCCGACGAGATCCCCATCATCTGCGCCGTCGCCACCGCCCTCGCCACCCTCGGCCACCGCCAGCGCCTCGACGCGCTCTACGACGAGGCGCAGACCGAGCGGGAGCGGCGTCGCGTCGCTGTCACCTTCGTCGACGCCCACCTGCGGCTGTTCCGCGCCGCCTCCCCGGCGCGTCAGGACGCGCTTGCCGCTGGGTTGCAGGAGGATCTCGTCGGCATCGACTACCGGCACCTCGGCTGCTCCACCTCGCGCCTCTCGTCCATCCTGCACCGCGTCCCGCGGCAAGCGTCGACTCGCACCACCGCCGCCATCGCGCTCCGCGCGGGTGCGCTCGGAGCCCCGAAACCTGCCCCAGGACACGCCCTCGCCGCCTGCGAGGCAGTCTTCGCCGAGCGCCTCCGTCGCGACTGCGACGAGCGGTGACGACAAGCCAAATCGCCCTGGTGGCGGTCATCGTTCGCCCCCCTAGCTTACGTTATCGACCAATGCCCGGTGCGCTACGGACTCTCTGTCCACGGCAGTCACGCCGCGGACGGAGGTGACCCATGTCTCACCCGCTCCTGCTGCGCGTCTCCCGCGCAGCCGCCCTCCTGGACGTCAGTCCCGACGCGCTCCGTAAGCGCATCCAGCGCACGGCCCAGATCGACGGCGACGGCGTCGCCCGTGCCCGCCTCGACGGCGGCGTCACCGCCGTCAAGCTCCATGGCGCCTGGCGCGTCCACGTCCCCGACCTCGATCGCCTGCTCGCCGCCGACACCGAGGGAGCGGCACCATGAGCTGCTGCACCGCCCCGTCCTCTCCTCGGAGCGATCACCAGCAGAGTTTCTCTCCTGCTGCTGGTGGGGAGGGAGCTGCGCTCACCCGTCCTAGCCGCGGCGCGATGTACGCCCTCGCGGAGTCCATCGCCTCCATCAGCCGCACCCGCGTCGCCTACTGCCGCCGCCGCCGCCTCACCGGCTCCGTCGCGCTCCTCACCTACGTCGCCACAGATGGTGCCCCTCGCGCTGTCTTCCATGGCGTCCTCCTGTGCGGCTCCGTCTGGGAGTGCCCCGTCTGCCGCCTCCGTCTCTGCGCCCACCATGCCTCCGAGGTGGAGCGCGTGGTCGAGGCGCACCGCACCGCCCACGGCGACGACGCCGTGCTGCTGCTGACCCTCACCGTCCGTCACGCTCACCAGCACGGCCTCCGTGCCCTGCGTCAGGGGGTCGCCGAGGCCTGGCGCCTCACCGCCCAGGGCAGCTGGTGGGCGCGGCTCGACGCGCTGCTCGGCCTCCCGCTCTCCCGCACCCGAGCGGGCGAGCTGCGCACCACCCCCAAGCTCGGTGTCATCCGGGCCCTCGAGGTCACCCACGGCGCCCACGGCTGGCACGTGCACCTGCACGCCGTCCTGCTCCTCGGTCGCGCCCTCCCCGACGACGAGCGCGAGGCGCTCGCCCGCCGCCTCCACCAGCGCTGGCGCGCGCGGGTCGTGCGGGCGCTCGGCCCCGAGCACGCCCCCGATCGCGCTCACGGGGTCGACCTCCGTCCCCTCCGCTGCCACCCCGACTACCTCACCAAGCTCGGCCTCCGCGTCGCTGATCCGAGCGCCCCCGTCGCCAAACATGGCAACCGTACCCCGCTCCAGATCGCCCACGCTTACGCCTCGAAGCGGCACCCCGCCGACGCCGCGCTCTGGCAGGCCTACTGCGCCGCCATGCGCGGGGCCCGCATGCTCACCTGGACCCACGGCCTGCGCGCCCACTACGGCGCCGACGAGACGCTCGACGACGCCGTCGCCACCACCCCGGAGGGCCAAGCCCACCACTCCCTCGGCGTGATCCCCGCCGACCTCTGGCACGCCCTCGGCGCCATCCCCCACGCCCGCGTGCACGTCCTCGAAGCCGCCGAGCGCGGCGGCGCCCCGGAGGTCGAGCGCGTCATCCGCCGCCTGCTCGGCCTAGCCTCCGCGCCACGGCCGGTGCTGGTGCCACCCGAGGAGTGACGTCGTGCGGGCAGGGAGCAGCAGACGAGCGGCGCTCTACCTCCGGGTGTCCACCCGTGAGCAACGGCCCGATCTGCAGCTCGACCAGCTACGGGACCTCGCCGAGCGGCGCGGGTGGCAGGTCGTCGGGGAGTTCATCGACCACGGCGAGTCCGGCGGCAAGGACTCCCGCCCTCAGCTCGACGCCCTCATGCAGCTCGTCCACCGCGCCAAGCTCGACGTCGTCTGCTGTTGGAAGTTCGATCGCTTCGCCCGCTCCGTCCGCCACCTCATCGTCACCCTCGAAGACCTCAACGCCCGCGGCATCGACTTCGTCTCCGTCCAGGACGCCATCGACACCTCCACCCCCACGGGGAGGTTCACGTTCCATGTCATCGCCGCCGTCGCCGAGCTGGAGCGCGAGATGATCCGCGACCGCACCCGCGCCGGCCTCGCTGCCGCTCGCCGCCGCGGCAAGCGCCTCGGCAGGCCCCCCACTCACGTCAACGTCTGCGAGGCCCTCCGCCTCCGCCAGCAGGGCCTCTCCGTCCGCCAGGTCGCCGCCCGCCTCGGCAAGAGCTACGGCGTCGTCCAGCGCTCCCTCCGTGACGCTGAAGCCGACGACGGCGACGGTGGATCAGAAACGTCCTCCGACGACGGCGGCTGAGATGGCCGATTTCACGCCCCGGCCGGCAGCCTGTCCGAGCGGTCAAGAACCGTTCGGTTCGGGGTCATCAGTGAGCAATCCCCGAACCTATCCGGCGGCAAGAAGGACCAAGAGGATCACGGCAAACACAACCTCCACCGCAACCACGACATTGATGTACCGGTCGGCGGCGCGCCGTCGCCTGCGACGGCGCTGTGGGTCTTCATCTGACGCTGGTATCTGCGCGAACTGATCACCGCACAGAAGGCCTGCGGCACCTCCCGCCGCAACCGCTGGATGGGCTAATCCGGAGTCTGTCAGCACGAATGCAACCAGCGCCATCATAACAGCGACGCCAGCGATCTCGATGACCCAAGAAGAACCGAGTCGCCGCAACGAATAGGCCGCCAAAGCGGCTATGCATAGCGCCACAAGCACCTCCAAAGTTGGAGCGCCGCGCCACGTCAGCGAGGCAAGCGCGAGGCTTCCTCCTCCAAGAAGAACGACGTACGATCGCGTCCTCTGCCACGCCGCACTCGGGCGGCTCCTACGTGCGAGGCTAGTACCC
>JAFGBI010000190.1 GCA_016933275.1 Polyangiaceae bacterium
GCTCGGTTGGGCGGGATCGGAGCGACGGAGAGAATGGCTGGTTGGTCGCCGGCCGCTGCCGTCGTGGGCAACGCAGCCTCCGCTGGCACGGCCTTGACGACCTTGGCCCGGTTCTCAGCGAGTGCCCCGGCCGGCAACGACGAGGCCACCACCAGCTGTCTCGCCGCCTTGGCCACACCCAGCGTGGGCGCCGCCGGCACGGGCAACGCGGACGCCACCGCCGACGGTGGCTCTGGGGTTCTGCTTCCATCCATCGCGGCCGCTGGTGACTCCGGCAGGGGATTCGACCTCTCCCCGCTCTCTCCGACTGGCTGAGGTCTCACCGGCACCGGCGACCGCGCCAACGCGTCGAAACGTCCCGCGAGAGCTGCTCGAAGAGGATCCCGCGGCGGGGTCGACTCGGCGGGGATTCCCGACAGCCCGCGAGCCCGCTGCTTGTTCGGGACGGTGCTCGGCGCGCTCGGTTGCGACCGACGCGGCGAAGGTTTGGGAGGAGGTGTCAATCGATGAGCGCCCGACGCGGCTTCGACGGCGCCAAGCTTGCCGCGAGCCGAGTTCGCATCGAGATCGTCACTCACCTCCGGGATCTCTGGCGGCGCTTCATCGTCGAGGCTCGCGAGCCCCGGCGGGATGTCGGTACCAAGCTTGTGATCCTCGTTGCTCATGACGCCGCAAGCAGGGACTCCCCGTACCGAACTCGCCGACCCGGGGCGATGATCCCGACCGACCGCTCGCAGAGCAACACCACGCTCGAGCCGAGGTGGAACGCCCCGATCTCCTCCCCGCGAGCAACGGGACACGGCGGATCGAGAACCGTTACGCCAGGCGCGGCCAACCCGCCACCCAACACATCGATGCCGATCCTGCCGACGATCATGGCTCCCACAAGCACCACGGTGACCCCCCCAAAATCTCGCGTTTCGACCCGGATGGCAACCCGACTGTTGCGCGAAAAGAGCTTCGGAACGTGATCTCCTAGCCCATTGACTGGAAAGAGGTCACCGGGGATGCCAGAAACGCTCCCAATGAGTCCATCCACGGGGGCGTGCACCCGGTGGTAGTCACGGGGTGAGAGGTAGACCACCACGTAGGTACCTCCGCGGTATCGGTCCCCATCCTCGTCAAGCCCCGTCAGCTCCGCGACGTGGTATTCGCTGCCCTTGATCACCAGGGTTCCCCCCACGATGGCGCCCGCCGACTGAAGCTCCCCATCGGCGGGGCTGACCAATGCGGCCTCGGCGAGCGGGCGAGCGCCCGAACGTAAGTGGCGAGTGAAGAGGGCGTCCAGTGTGGGATACGGCTGCTCACTGGGTTCGGCCTCCTCGAGGGCCACACCCCAAAACGCGCAATACGACGACACCGTGGCGCGAGAGACGACGGGCGAGAGACGAACCTCGCCCACCTTCCCTAGGAGGTGGCTTATCGCCACTCGCGGCATGACCGCTAGGAATCGGGCCGCTAGTTCGGTTGCTCGTCGCACGGCGTCTTCGATCGGCGGCACCCGATCGCTCGTAATCCTAGGCTCGGCTTCCCGAGCGGGTCAATTCCGGCGGATGGCCCGGGCGGCTTGGCAGAGGGCATTCCAGTCGCCGGCGGTCGATGTGGCGTGATCGTCCCCTTGCGTGATCGTGGCGTCGAATTCCGGCAGGCTGCTCGCGGATCCCCCAAGGCGGGGATAGCCGAGGCACCCAACGTCCTCCAGGAGCGGGTCGAGCGCGACCGCCATCGAACGAGCGGAATCGCGTCGGTCGTGGTCGTTTGCCTCCTGGGCGAATCTTCCGCGGAGAGCAAACCAGCCTCCGTGGGCAGAATCAACGTCCGCGATCTCCCCGAGCAGCTGATGAGCCTGGTCGCTCCGTCCCAGGCCGAGTGACGCGCGAGCCGCGCGCCACCGCAGGTTTGGCTCCCTTGGATGGGCAGCCAGAGCGGGACCAAGCTCCCGCACCACTCCCTCGTGATGCCCACGTCGGGAGAGTAGCTCAGCCAGGCGGACCCGTCGCACCAAGTCGCGCACCTCCAGCAGACTCCTGACGGTGGGGGTGGAAACGGGGGTAGGTGTAGGTGGTGGTCCCGGGCGGATTCGCAAGGCTGATTCCCAGCGTGTCCGCCACGCCCCAAGATCGTAGCCGGTAGCGCTACGGAGGGCAGGGTTGGGGTCCGGGACGCCGAGCCCACGGAGATCAGCGAGCAGCAGCCGCAGCGCCGGGGTCCCCTGCTGGGACTCGAGATAGTGGACGAAGCTCGATACCTCCGAGTAGGCCGACGCCGCGAGTTCCGGCGTGGGTAGGAGCGCGATGGACTGCCCGAGCCCATCCAGGCCAACCGCGCGCCCTGACCGGAGCGCGGCTGCCGCCACGGAATCGTGGTCGGTCTCGTCATCAAAGGGTCGGGGCGACCGCCAGCGGGTCTCGTATCCCTTGGCGATCCCCTCCTGCAGCCAGAGCGGCGCCCGGTCCCGTGACGCGCGAGTCACGAACAAATGAACCAGCTCGTGGGCAAGGGTGTCTTCCCAGGGGTATCCGCGCGGAGTCGCGCGCGGCGACAGGAGGATGATTCGACCCCACCGCGCCACACCCACGGTCCCGGTCGTCTCCGCGGCCTCCAAGGGCAATCCGGTGAGCGCAGCGAGCGAGAACAGGTCGCGAACGAGCTCGATGCGTAGGGGGCGGGGCATGGCGATGCCGATCTCGCGCTCGAGGTAGCTCCTGGCTCGTCCGGCCACCGCGGTGACGAACGGTACGAGCGCCCGGTCGCGGGCGTCCTGCAATCGGATCCAGACCCCACGCTCCGCATCCTCGACGATCGACGCGCCGGCGGTCGCCTGCGCGCAGGCGTGCGCCACGGAACTCAGTCCCTCGAGATCGGGGGACACCACCAGCGTCGAAGCGTCGAGGATGACCGCAGCGGAGAGGCAGTCGCCCCGGTAGATGGCGAGGCGTGCCCGCTCGATCGTCACCGCCGCGGCGTCGACGTTCACTTGGGCGAGCAACGCCGTGGCGCGAGCAACGTCTAGCTCGGTGGTGGCGTTCGCCGCCTCCCGGAGGGGGCTTGCTCGAACCGCGTCCGCCAGCAGCGTGAACACCACCAGCACCAACCCGGCGAGTGCACCGCGTGCCCAGCCGACTCGGACACGAACCCGACAGATGGCGACCGACGCGGCCCGTCGCGAGCGAGGGAGGCTCCGCTGCAGCGTCATCGCAGAAGCCCCTCCGCGTACCTTCGAACGGCGGGCGCATACCGACCGCTACGTTCTCGGCCCAGCCCTTCGACGACGCGCCGGCGGAACTCTTGGGATCGGTCGTCCTCTTGGTTCGGGACCTCACCACGAGTGGTCATGGCACCTCGGTTGCGGCGTTCACCCTCTGCTGACCCCTGGTCACTCGTCCTGCCGACGGTTGCTTGCTCGAGGAGGCGTTGCGCATCGCGTTGAAGGTCGAGGGCGTCGCGTCCGCGTCCCGTCGAGAACTGGTCTGCCGCCTGGCGCATGAGCGCTTCGGCGCGCTCGAGGCGTCCGATCAGATCCTCGGGGAGCGAGCTCTGCCCGTTGCGGCCGCGGCTCGCCACGTTGCTGGCTCGGTCGGCGTGCTTCCGTTCCCGTTCGGCATTCCCCGTCAAGGCCGCGCGAGCCCGCTCGTCTGCGAGGCGGTGCAGCCGGTCGAGCTCGCGCTCGGCCCACGTAAGGTGCTCCGCAATGGGCCGGCGAGCGGCGTCGAGCACCGCCGGGTCTGGCGCCGCCGACTCGAACGCGCCGCTCGTTCGCTTCCGTCGTGCCTCGTCCAGAGCACCCAGCGCGTCCCGCCCGCGCTCCACGGCGTCGCCGAACGACAAGCGCTCCAACGACTGGGCCATGGCGTTCGCCTGCTGGCGCGCACGCGACGCGGCCGAACGGCTCGATCCGGGCTCGTCACCAACGGCGGGAAGATCGGCCACCGCGAGTGCGATCTCCATCGCCCGACGGCGCGCCTCCTCCTTGATCGCCTCGAGGTCGGCGGCGCGCTCCGCTTCGGAGAGCGCCCGTTCGACTGCGCCGATCTCCGAGGCGTGGTCCTGGGTGAGCCGCTCGAGGTCCTGGGCCAGTTCATCGAAGCGCTGGTCCGCCTGAGACGCCTCACCGACATCGAGAGCAGCACCGCCGCTCGACTCGACGCCGCCGATGTGCTTGGCGGAGAACGAGGGAGCGGGCCGACGAAGTCGGGCAGCAAGGTGCCGGGCGGCAAGCTCGACACTGCGAAGATCCTCCGCCGCGCTGGCACGGCGGATCCGGTCGAGGTTCCCTTCCGCCACGCTGCCCAGGTCCGCCCCGAGCGGGCCGAGCCGGGTGAGCGCGCTGACCCCCTCTTCGAGGGCGAGAAATGCCGCCCCGAAGCGCTCAAGGCCAATGGACCGTTGCTCGGTCTCACGAGCCTGCCGCGCGCCCGCCGCAGCCTCCTCGGCGACCTCCCCCAGCCGTATGCTGACGTCGCGTGCGTCACGAAACGCGAGGCGGCCGAGCGCCGCGTCCAACGCCAGAACGACATCCTCGCTGGCGCGCAGGGTGGAGGTGCCACCGCGCGGCTGCGTGAGGACCCGTGCCTGCCCACGCACGAACGTCGCGAATCCGGCGTGGATGGGCAGAGCCTCCTCGGCGACCTCGAGCCCCGAAACGACGACGGCTGCCGCCCGTGCCATCCACTCCGACTCGCCCGCGGTGCCGCTGCCTCCGTCGAGCTGCCAGGCGACGAGGTCCACCACAGCGTCCCGTCCCGCCTCGAGGGCGGCCAGTCTGTTCGCCTCCGGCTGCCCGATGGGGGGTGGAACGAGGGTGAGGGCGGCGCTCCTCCCCCACCGAGGCAATTCGGAGGGTTGGTTGTCCCGAACCTCGATGGTGACCACGGTGGGAAGGAAGCTACCGCGCAGGAAGGGATCGGCAGCCTCGAGCACGTAGCCACCCGCGTAGGTCTGCACCTCCCCGTCGAGACGAGCGAGCACACGCCGGTCTTCCCGATTGCCGGCCCGCAACACAAGGTCGACCTGTCGAAGGCCATGGTCGTCGGTCACCGCGAAGTGTAGCTCCAGGCGACGCCCGAGCGCGTCCGGTGCGACGGTGCGGGGCGCCCCCATGAGCGTCACGGTCGGGGGTTGGTCGGGGACTGCATCGATCCTGAGGCCATTCGGTTCGAGGACCAGCACGTCACCGAAACGGGCGGCAACGCGCAGGTACGTGTCTTTGTCCAACGAGAAATGGGCGACGACCCCCCCTTCCCCATCGCTGACGAAAGGGACCTCGGTGGTGCCGTCGGTCAGCAGCAGCGCCCGGCCGGCCCGGCGTGGGGTGCCGCGGACGCTGACCTGGGCGCCCTCGGGCTCGCGAGCTCGCGTCCCGAAGAGCAACCAACGGTCCTCGCGGCGCAGGTACGATGGCGGGTGTGCCACCACCGTGACCTCGTCGAGCCAGAAGAGCGCCAGCGGCGCCTGGTTGTTCTGCGCAACGAGCACATCGAAGCCCTCGACGATGCGCATCGGTCCAACGACAAGGGCCGCCAGTGCCAATCCGCCACCCCCCAGCGCGGTCCAGCGCAGACGCCAGACGCGCCCCTTGGCGCCAGACACGATCAGTTCCGGCGGGGCTCGGTCGAGGAGCCGCTCGAAATGCGCTCGCGCCAGGGTCGGCGAGGTTTCGAGGGTGTTCCTCTCGGCCCGCTCGACCAAAGTGAGGGCACGCAGAACCTGCCCGGCTAGGCTCGGGGCAGCCGGCGCCAGCACCAGCCGGAGCGCACGCCGGGGGTCGCGAAGGGCTCGCTGCTGGTGGATACCGCTGGCCAGAAGACCGAGAACGAGGATCGCAAGCCCGAGCGCCACCCCCAGGCGGGCGGAAACGGTGCCCGAGCGGCTCAGGTGCGCACCCCCGAACACCCCAGCCAGCACGATCGCGAAGACCGCCCGGCGCGCGGGCGGCGCGACCGTTCGGCGCCAAGCGGTGACCAGCGAGTCGAGACGGGGAACGCTCACGATGTTGCGAAGCATAGCGCCGGGGGGTGATCTCGACACCAGCCCGTCGCTCCGTCCCGCGCCCGCGCTTCCCGCGGCGGAAACCCGCTGGGGGACGCATTCGGGGGCGCTTGCCCCGGCCGTGGGCCGAGGACCGGCGAACACCCCGACCCAAAGCCAAAATCAGGTTGATTGCTGGAAGGAATCGATGACCTTGGTGCGACCAAGGCGGATCACCGGCTGAGCGGGTCCGTGTAGACTGTGCACTCCGATGGAGCTCGGGCGACTCAAACGTGTCCTGCTCTCCTTGCCTGATCACGAATACCGCATGGGTTGGCTCCGCGCGGAGCTCCTCTCCATGCCGGAGGAGGCCGCAGCGACGTTGCTCGATGGGCTATGCGAGGAGAGCGAGCGAGGCGAGGCGTTCGCCCGCGAAGCACTGCTTTCGGTCGCGATGGTGTTCGCGTCCGTTGGCGAGTGCGAGTTCGTGACCCACCTGCGCGAGGAAGCTGCGGGACGCGGCCTCCTCAGCCTCGCCCGCCTGCTACGACCCATTCCCCGCCGCGGCGATCAAGAGGAGGATCCGCTGTTGGCGCCCGTTCCCGACTATCGGGCGGGTCGGGACTTGACTCTCGGTGAACGCAGGAGCCTTGCCCGCCACCCGAGCCGGCGCGCTTTCGATCCACTGCTGCGCGATCCCCACCCGCTCGTGATCCGCCAACTGCTCGAGAACCCTGCTCTTACCGAGGACGACGTGGTGCGGATCGTGACTCGACGTCCGGCGCGCGTCGCCGTGCTGCAGGAGGTGGCCTCGAAGAGTCGCTGGCTTTGCCGCCCGCGGGTCCGCCTCGCGCTGCTGTTCAACCCTGGCTCGCCAGCGACCATCGTGATGCCCTTGCTCGGGCTCTGTACGCGACCAGAGCTCCGCCGGATCGTGCAGACGCCAAACCTCGCCATTGTCATGCGGGCGACGGCTCGGGAATTGCTCGGGATGCGACCGCCTTTGGCCGCTCTGGATCCAGACGACATCGAGATCCATTGAAACCGAGGCGCACCCGGGTAGCGAAGAGGAATGGGCCTTGCGAGATCGCCCGAGGGGCTCGTGGGCGCCCGAGCGATGCGCCCGCGACGCGATCATTCGTGGTCGCCGTCATCGAGGTCCCAGCCGAGCATTGCGGTGGTCGAAACGGCAACTGCGCAAGCGTCGCAGAGGGGTGGTTCCTCGTACCGCACTTCGTCGCCGCGGGTCCACACCAGAAGCCCGGAGCCCCCGGGTGCGCCGTCGAACGTCGCGCCGCAGACGTCACAGGTGTACGAACGCCGTTCGACCACGGCCGCGCCGCCATCGGCGCCGACCGCGGTGGCGGGCCCGGGCGTGACGAGCGTGTCGGTCGCAGCCATCGGGGGCATTATATCTGCCTGGGCACGGTCCGCCACGACGTCTTGGCCGATCCCGAGCGCTGGTCCCCTCGTCCCAGCAACGCTCGTCGCGAAGACCCCTGCCGCGGGCGAGAATGGAGGGGAAGGAAGTCCCGAGCCCATGCCTGATCGACGATCACCGCGAGGTGGTCGCGCTCGCCCGAAAGAAGGCAACCGGCGACGTGCTTCGCCGAGGGGCCGACCCGGCCGCCCTGCCAGATCGCCTCTACCCGTCATCCTGCGCGGGCGTCGTTGACGCCGCATGCCGCGGCCAAAATCTCGGAAACGTCACGCATGGGGGGCGCCGCGTCCTCGGAGACGGCGGAGAGACCATCGGTGAGCATCGTCATACAGAACGGGCAACTGCTCGCGATCACGTTGGCGCCCGTGGCGCGAAGCTCCCGCGCCCGACGATGGCTGATGCGGTCCTGGTTCTGCTCCTCGAGGAATGCCTGGGTCCCACCCGCCCCACAGCAGAGAGCACGGAGTCCGTGGCTCGCCTTCACCTCGACGAGATCGAGTCCGGGAACCGCACCAAGGAGGATGCGCCCGGACGTGATGTCGCCCGCGTAGCGGGCGAGGTAGCACGCGTCGTGCAGAACTACCCGCTCGCGGATCCCTTCGGTGGGGGTGAGACGCCCCGCAGCGACGAGCTCCACCAATAGCTCGGATGTGTGAACCACCGGGTAGTGGCCACCCAGATCCGGGTACTCGTGGCGGAGCGTGTGCAGGCAATGGGGACAGCCCGTAACCACGCGCCGGATGCCACCCGCCGCGGCATAGCGAGCAAGGGTCGCGAGGTTCCGCTCGGCGAGCGTGAGGAACAACGCCTCGTGGCCAGCACGCCTTGCCAGGTCCCCGGTGCAGGCCTCTTCGACGCCCAGGATCGCGAAGTCGACCCTGGCCGCGGAGAGGAGCGCGGCGGTCGCCCGGGCGATCCGGCGCGCCCGGGGATCGAAGGCCGCGACACAGCCCACCCAGAACAGAACCTCCGCCCCCGGTCGCTCCGCGAAGGTGGGTACCGAGAGCCCCGCGGTCCACGCCAGACGTTCGGTGGCGGGACGGCCGTACGGGTTGCCGTTCGTCTCGAGCGCAGCCAATGGACGGGCAAGCTCACCAGGGAAAGCGTCGCCGCGCACGGTCAAGAGGTGCCGTCTCATACCCACGATCTTGTCGACGATGCCGATGCCGACGGGACACTCCTCTTCGCAGGCGCGACAGGTAGTGCATGCCCAGAGCACATCCGCGTGGACCACGGTGGGGACCAGGTCAACCGGATCCTTGGTGCAAGGTCGGAGACCGACACGGTCCTTGAGGTGGTCGCGGAGGTGGACAATCAGGGTCTTCGGGCTCAGGGGCTTTCCCGTAATCGCTGCGGGGCAGCGCGCCGCGCAGCGTCCACACTCGGTACATGCGAACAGATCGAGCCGTGCTTTCGGCGAGAGATGCTCGATCCGCCCGACCCCGAGCGCCGGCACATGCGGATCCGGCGCTTGGGCGGCGGCGTCGACGAGGTCGCCGAGCTGCTCGTAGCTCGAAGCCAGTGGGGACAAGCGGCCCGCTGGTCCGAGGTCGCTGAAGAAGACGTTCGGCACCGCGGTGAGGACGTGGAAATGCTTGCCATGTGGCAGGAGAACCAGAAAGGCCAGCACGAAGAGGGTGTGGGCCCAGAACCCCACCCCCCCAAGGGCGCGGAGGGCGCCGAGGGGGAGGGGCCGGAGCAACGTGGCGACCGTGCTGCCGACGGGGTCGGGAAACCAGCGGGCCTCGGCCGTGACCGGCTCGGCGCCGAGGTGTCGAACGAGCAATTCGTCGGTCAGGACACCGCCTCCCGAATGGCCCAGTCGAGCCGCGATGGCGATGACGGCACCGTCGTAGACCGCATCGGCAACCATCATCGCGGCGATGAGGACGAGGATCACGAGCCCCTCGGTGTTGAGGGTCAACCGCGCCGCGCGACGCACGAGACGGAGGTAGGCGTAGGTGGCCGCTCCCGCCAGGACAGCAAGGATGGCCAGGTCCTTCAGCCAAACGTACACGATGCCGAGCGGTAGCCACCCCAGTAGCGGCTCGGGACCGAGGATCCAGAGCTGGAAGGCAGGATCGAAGCCCCGTCCCCAGAGGGTCAACGTTCGACTGAGAAGGACCAGGAACCCACCAGAGATCGCCAGGTGAGCGAGGCCCGGCCAGAGCTCGCGGCGTAGGCGCCGCTGCGCCACCGCCTGCGCCAACACTCTCCCAAGGCGCGTTGAAGTCCGATCCCATGCGAATGCGGCGTCGCTGGTGGCGGATGGTGCGCGACCGAAGCGAAGCGCCGCGAGGCGCCGTGAAAGGCCCCAACCGAAGAGCGCGAAGCCGGCGACGAGCGCCACACCCATCGCGACCGGGTTCATGCTCACCCTGGTTAGCAGCCGGCCACGACCTGGTGCAATGGCCGGCGTGGATGCGGCAGAGCGAACGGGAGGGCAGTGCTCGACCTGAACCGATGATCGGGCCGGTGGCCGTCCGGATCGGCGATCGTGGTTCGGGGACAACCAGCAGCGAGGCCCGAGGAAACCATGAGTCACCCCGGCGCCACGGCGCGGGGACCGCTCGGAGCCCCGTGTGCCGGATCCTGGCACGCGACCTGACGCTGGCAGGGCCTGGCCCCCACTCGGCCGTCCCGTACCCGTTCACGGACTCTGGACCTGTGACGACCGGCCGAGATCCACTCCGCTGGCTTCGTTGCTCCTGCGCGCCACCACTCACATACCCCAGTACGCTCCGCGCCGGGGCTCGTCGCGCCCAGCCGCCGAAGTGGGTCTTGTTCGAGACCGACTGTGGCGCGCACGGATGCCCCGTCTCCCACCACGGATCTCCGGTTGCTGGTGGCCTCGGTCCGTGTTCCGCCGTTCAGAGGCAGCCCTGCGCGCGGAGCACGACCATGAGGAGCAACCACACCAGAAAGGTGACACCGAGCACGACGGACCGGTGAAGTCTCCCTCGCGGGGTTGCCCGCTCGGGCCTGGTGACCGCCACCGACGATGCTGGTTCGACGAGTGCAGGTGGAGGGGTTAGGCTCGGCCGAACCTTGCGCACGGTGGGATCCGCGGTATCCGCGCTGAGCACCGTGAGAATGAGCATCCCCCGCGGCAGAGGACCGTTCCGAGCGGGGCCGCCGCGCTCCGGTATCCGTAGCGCAAGGGGTCGCGGGGATGCCGAGGGACGGCTCACGGTCGGCAAGGTCAACTGCACGAACTCGGCGGGATCCGTGCGTCCACGGGTGCTGACCGCGCCGGATCCACCGCACGCGTCACAGCCCCCACCGTCGCAGACCGCACACGCGAGGTTCCGCGGGAGCTCGACCTCGATGGTCTCGCCGCGCTCGAGCCATCGGTGGACGACCCGCACCTTGTGCTTGACGTCCGGCCCCCGAGGGGAGTCGTCCGACGTCGTGATGCGCCCGAGAACGCTCGCCACTGATTCGACCGAAGAGCGTAGCGCGGAAGCGAGGCGAGGCTCCACCAATTCCCGACGCCGCCCGGTTTTGTCCCGACGTCGGACGCTCGCCTCGGATCAGAGTTCGAACACGAGCCGCCGCTCGGCATCGACCTCGGCCAGCGCGAGTTCTGCCGCATAGGTCTTGGGCCCCAGTCGAGCACCGAAGGTGACATCGATCGGCGGGGAGGCCGACCCCAGCCGTTGGAGGCGTACCCGTACCTGGTAGGTCCCCCGAGGGGCATCTCCTTCCTCGAGGAAGACGTTCTCCAGGTTCTGGTTGGCGCAATCCCCCTCTGAGCCCGGGCAATCGCGCTCCTTCACCAGCCCGATCGAGGTGGCGCGCCCCACCTCCGCTAGCTCCCCGTCCGGCCCGGTGACGAGCAGGTCAACATCGACGAGCGGCTCGTTCCAAGCGACCACGAACTGAACGAGCCCGGTGGGAAGACCGCAGCCCTCGTCGATGAGCCCGTTGCAGTTGTCATCATGAGCGTCGAAACACCGCTCGGGTCCGTTCGGCACACATGCCATTCCGATCACCATTCCCGGCACCGGAGCAGCCCGGGGCTCAGCGGATGGCGCCAGGAGGAGTCTCTCCGAAGACGCGGCGGTACACCCCACGGCGAGGGCGCCCAGCAGAAGAGCCCCGGACGATGGACCGAGGAGGGGGGCGCCGGGCATGAGCCGGCGCCCGTTCGCGATCACTTCTTCTCTTCCTTGAAGCTCTTCACCCCCTCGACGATCTTCGGGTTCATGAGCTCATGGTAGGCCTGGCTCGCCAGACGGCCGGTTTCCCCCTCCGCATCTCGCAGCGCCAACAGAACGCCCTGCTCCTGCATGAACTTGAGGGTGCGGATCGCCCCCTCGCGGAGCTCCTTGTCCTGGCCACGAGCCATCTCATCGAGGCGGTACCGCAGCACCACCCGGGTGAATGAGTGGGGCCCGTTGTCGAAATGGAGGTTCTCGAACTGCGACATCAGCTGGGCGCGCGCCCACTCCTGCGGAGTCTGGGCGATCTCGACGCGAGACATGGCGACCGCGTTGTCGACCCAACGGAAGATACGACCCTTCTCGAGGTCCTCGATCGACCAGAACCCGAAGGTCCGATAGTAGAGCTCTTGGAGCTCGTCGATGGCGGGCTTGCGAACCGCCTCCTCGAACGTGCCATACATGGCGACGGCGCGCGCGGCGACCTCGGGAGTGCCCCCCAGGATGAGGGCCAACGCGGCGTCGTTGACCATCGCGGGGTCGTTCATCATCTCGAAGAGCTTGTCCTGAACTCCCGCGTCGAGCCCAGCCTTGCCGATGGCGCGCGCGACCTGATGGCGTGTCTTGAGCTCGGAGTCCGGGGTGAGCAACTCCAGCAGAGCGGGCGCGGTCCCGGGAACGGGCCGCTGGATCAAGGTTTCGAGAAGGCAGCTTCGCACGAACTGGTCGTTCTTCTGCGGCTTGTCTGCCTTCTTGATGGTTTCGGCCACCTTGACCATGTCGTCCGGCGTGGCGACCCAGGCAAGCGCCGAACACGCCGCCTCCCTGGCCTGCTCGTTCTCCTTCGGCTCCAGGACGTAGTCCATCAGCGGCTTGAAGCCCTTTGGATCACCCCATTCGCTCATGCCGTCCGAAGCGCCAACGCCGAGGGCACGCAGCGTCATCCCAAGGATGGCGAGTCCGCCCTGGAGGAGGCTCTCCATGGTGACGTCGATCTCGTGAGGCCGCTTCTTGAGCGCCTTCTCGAAGACGTCCCATGACTTCTCGTCCTTGAGCCTACCGACGTAACGCATCGCGCTCTGGGCGATGACCCACTCCTCGGGCATCGGCGGCTGCTGACCTTCCTTCGGAAGCGGGGCGTCGGGGTTCGCCCAGTCCTGCATCGCCTTGAGGTCCTTGGTCGAGCCCATCGCGGCCAATGCCCGAAGGCCGTTGGCGTGTGGTGAAGGCAGCTCGTGCACCCAGAAGATCACCGCATCCTCGGACTGCTCACGGATCTGATCGACCTTGTCGGGGTGGAGGAACGCAAGATCTGCGATCATACGGGCCGCGGTCACGCGTTCGTTGTCGTCCCGCTTGAGCAGCATCTCGTAGTCGGTGTCGTCGCTGTAGATCTTGAGCGGATCCATGCGGAGCCGCTTGGCTAGGATCGGAACCGCACGGAGGTCGCCGATCTTGGCGAGCGCGAAGGCCGTCCGCGTCTGCCAGTGGATGTGGGGCTTCTTCTCTAGGAATCCGGCGAGCGAATCGCCACCGCGCGGGTCGTTCAGTCCGAACGTCCCAGCGTCCTGCGCTCCCTCGATGAGATCCATGACCTGCTTCGTCTGGAACCACGCGCGGTCGGGGTCGGCCGGATCGACGGTTTCGAGCGAGAGGACCAGCCCCTTCGTGCCGACGCCGTCGCGCAGGGCGAGGAGATAGAGCTTCCGGCTCTCCTTGTCCGCGCCGCGGAGCATCTTGAGCAGCGGCTCGCGAGCCCGCTCGTCCCCGATCTGGCCGAGACCCGGCGCCGCCTGGCGTGAGATCTCCTTGTCCTCGTCCTGCAGCAGGGAGATGAGCGCGTCCGTGTATTTCGGGTCAGCGTGACGAGACAGCACCGTAGCGACCAGCTGCCGCACGGCAGCACTCGGGTCCTTGGCGAAGCCGACGAGCTCATCGAGCGAGATGAGGTTGACGATCTTGTTCGGATCGAATGCGACCATGCCGTCGAGCCGCTGTACCTTCGAGAGGTGTCCAATCCGGTACAGCTGCATGATCTCGTTGATGGCCGCCTTCTCGCCGAGCTCGACGAGGGCCCAGGCGATCTGCGGCTTGTCGGCGGCACCGGCCGCCTTCAACGCCTCCAGGAGCGCTGGCTTGGCCTTCTCGCCGAGCGGTAGCCCGTACTCGGCAAGGGCGGTCGCGGCCTGCGCACGGATGGGCTCCTCCACGTGCTTCAACGCCGTGATGCAGAGATCGACGCCGTCGGGGTCCTTCGCCCAGGCGAGCTGCTTCAAGGCTTCCATCTTGAGCTCGTTGCTCCGATCGGAGGCCGCCCATTTTCGCCACTCGCCGATCTGCTGATCGGCAGGCAAGACGAAGACCTGTTTCTCGATCTCGACCGCTTCCTTGACTGGAATCCGTTGCTCTTCCGACTTGAACCCAATGAAGAGGAAGGTCACCAGGGCGCCAACCGCCAGCAGTCCGATCCCGATCGCCACCGGTCCAATCGCACCTCGCTTGAAGTTGGCGGTTCCGAGGTCGTCGAGTGCGACAGCGCTTCGCCCGCCACCCGGCGGGTCAGGCGGCAGCGCGGAGTCGTCTGGCGGGAACTTGGCGCCCAACATGGGGGCAGTGAGGTCCGTGGCCTGCGGCTGGGTCGGCTGGGTCGGTTCGCGCATGACTGTTCTCCGGCGCCGGGCGGTGAACCGACCCTCCTCCGGCGCCAAGCAGCTTCCGATGGAGGTCCGGTCCCGCAAAGGGGCGGGCCGACCTTATCCCAACCCGCGACGATTGGCGACGAATAGGGAACCGCCACCATCGAACGGCTGCTAACTTCTCCCCGCGAACCGGCCCCTGCGCGCCATCAACCGCTGGAAAAATCCTGTAGCCGTGGATCCAACGCTCCCGCCGCGAGTGACTCCGACCGGGGCCACCGTCGGCCACCCGTTACTGGTGGCGCTGGTGGTCACGGTGGCCACCACCGTCGCCTCACGCGGACTGCCCGCGGACTGGCAGGCGCTCGGCGTCGCCGCGATCTTCCTTGGGGCAGCCTACGTCCTCGTCGTGCGGGCCGACGACACGAGCGAGATCCGACACTACGGGCTCTCCCTGGGTGGCCTGGTGGAGCCAGAGCCGCTCGAGATGCGGCGCCTGATCCTCGCCGGCGCCCAAGGGCTGGCTTGGACCGGGGTATTGGCGGTGGTGATTTTTCCGGGCTTCTGGTTGGGGTTCGTCTGGTGGTGGGAGCCGAGCGGTTCGTTCGACTGGGGCCTTCCGCCAGAGGTCGGGAGCCAGGTGCTAGGGCAATTGCTCGTCATCGCGTTGCCGGAGGAGTTCTTCTACCGTGGCTATCTCCAGACCGCGCTCGACGACGCCCTACCACCACGTCGACGGTGGCTCGAGGCTTCGGTTGGCTGGGCGATCCCCCTGTCCAGCGCCGCCTTCGCGCTCGGGCACGTCGCTACCGAGCCAACGCCGAATCGGCTAGCGGTGTTCTTCCCCTCCCTCGTCTTCGGTTGGTTGCGGGCGCGTACCGGCGGCGTCGGCGCCCCGCTGGCCTTCCACGCGGCATGCAATCTCTTCGCTGCGTTCCTGATCCATGGCTACGGGCTCGATCGATGACGGGCGCGTGCCGGCCACCCGCGCTATCTCTCCCCATCCTCATGATCCCGACCGTCCTCCTTCGCGAAACCATCCAACGAGCCCTCATGGAGGATCTCGCCGGCGGCGACCTGACGACGGAAGCCACCGTGGCCGAGGACACGCGCGCGGTGGGCCGCGCGGTGGCGCAGGGGCCGCTCGTGGCCTGCGGTGCCGACGTGTTCGCCCTCGTCTTCGCCACCCTCGACCCGAGCGTGCGCGTCGAGCGCCTGGTGAACGATGGGACCCCGGTCGAGCGGGGGGCGGGCCTGTGGTTCGTCGAAGGGAGTGCCCGATCCATCCTGCTCGGTGAACGCACCGCTCTCAACTTCGTGCAGCGACTCTCGGGGATCGCGTCCCTGGCACGTCAGTACGTGGCCGCGCTTCCGCCGGGATCGCGCACCCGCATCACCGACACGCGCAAGACCACGCCGGGCCTCCGAGCGCTCGAGCGCTATGCGGTCCGCTGCGGCGGTGCGCACAACCACCGGGACGCGCTCGGCGGGGGGGTCTTGATCAAGGACAACCACATCGAGATCGCAGGCGGCATCAGAAACGCCGTCGAGCGGGCTCGCGCCCGGGCCCCCCACACAGTGCGGATCGAAGTGGAGGTCGAGTCGCTCGCGATGCTCGACGAAGCACTCGCTGCGGGTGCAGACATCGTCATGCTCGACAACTTCGCCCCCGAGGCGCTCCGAACCGCCATCGAACGTGCGCGAGGACGGGCCCTCGTCGAGGTCTCCGGCGGGATCACCCTCGAGCGGGTCGCCGAGATGGGTGCGCTCGGGGTGGACGTCGTGAGCGTGGGCGCGCTGACCCACTCGGCACGCGCGAGCGACATCGCCCTCGACGTAACGCGCCTCGGATCCTGACGCCCTGACGGCATACGACTCCGCCGTGCCGCACCCTCGCTTCGATCCCGCGTACTTCGCTGCCCTCGCCCATGCCGGTGGGCTCGCCGTCGGTAGGCCGCTCGAGCTATTCGACTCCACGCCCTCTACCATGGACGCTGCGTTTGCCGCTGCTGCCAGGGGGGCTCCGCATGGGACATTGGTGATCGCCGAAGAGCAGACCGCTGGTCGCGGCCGTCACGGTCGGAGCTGGACGTCGGCGCCGGGAGAGAGCCTCACCTTCTCGCTCCTCCTGCGGCCACGACTACCGCTCGCGGTGGTCCCCTTGCTCCCCCTCGTCACAGGGCTCGCCGTACGGCAGGCGGTCGCTGCGCGCGTGTCGGCGATGGCGAGCGTGAAGTGGCCGAACGATGTCCTGGTCAGCGGTCGAAAGATCGCCGGAGTGCTGGTGGAGAGCCGCGTGAAGGGCGACGAGGTGAAGCCTCTGGTGGTCGGGGTCGGCCTCAACGTGGAGACCCGCGCCTTTTCCCCGTCCCTCTCCCCGATGGCCACCTCTTTGGCGCTGGCTGGCGCCACGGATCGCGGCCGCGAAGCATGGCTCTTGGATTGCCTGACGGAGCTCGTCGCGCGGCTCGACCTCCTCGAGCAGGGTGCCGTCGATCCAATCGTCTCCGAGCTCGGCAGCCACGACGCGCTCCGTGGTCGGTGGCTCTCGGCGGGCGCGATCCGTGGCGTCGGTGCGGGCATCGATTCGACCGGAGCTCTGCTGGTTCGTACCGAAGACCACCGCACCGTTGCGGTGACGTCCGGCATGGTGGAGCTCGAGGGAGCATTCAGCGACGAGTGACGCGAGCCGCCGCTCGCGTGTGGGAACGAGCTCAGGCAGCTCGTGCGATGGTCGGGCCCACTGCTTCTCCGCCCTGGTCGCCGAGCGCTGCCGCCAGCAGCCGACGCCCGCGAAACAGCCGGCTCATCACCGTGCCGACGGGTACGCCAAGCTCCTCGGCAGCGTCCTTGTAGGAGCGATCCTCGAGGTCGACCAGGCGGATCGCGCCGCTGAAAGTGGCAGGGAGGGTCGCGAGTGCCTGCTCGAGCCGCGGAGTCAGGGACACCATCTCAGGCGAGCCATCGACGCGGGTCCAGGCACAGGGGTCGACGGCGAGGGCATCGAGCGCGCGCCGCTCACGCCGCTGGCGGCGACACCGCGAGACGAACACGCTGTAGAGGACCTGCTGCAGCCATGCCTTCAGGTTGGTCCCCGGCGCGAAGGTGGCCTCGAAACGGAACGCGCGTTCGAGAGCGTCCTGTACGAGGTCTTCGGCCACCCGTGGGTCGCGGGCGAGACGCATGGCACGGGCGCGGAGCAGTGGAAGAGCGGTGACGATCTCTTGCCGCAGGGTGGGTAGCTTGGCCGTGCGGGCTCCGGGCTCGAGCAATCGGGGAAAGGAAACGGCACCGGCGCGAGGTGCAATGGTCGAAGACACGGCAACGAACATGGGTGGGAAACCTCCAGCACGATGCTACGGCAAGCATCGTGCCAAGCTTCCAGGCGGCCGATCCCGAGGAATCGTGACCTGGCGCGCGTCACCAGGGACACAAGCCCTGTGTCAATCTGGCATGGGACGCGGGGTGGCTGCCACGGCGGCACGGGCGGCCGGAAGCTCGTCCGCGATCTCATGGGCGAGCAGCCCCCGGTCCGCTCCTGTTCGCTCCACCCAGCGATCGGCCGCCAGACCGTGGAGGTACGCGCCAGCGATAGCGGCTTGGCGCAAGGGGAGCTGACAGGCGAACGCGGTGATGATCCCCGTGAGGACGTCCCCTGAGCCACCGGTTGCCAGGGCCGCATTCCCGGTTGGGTTGACGACCGGGAGCGCGCCAGGCGCTCCGATGATGGTGCGTGGACCCTTGAGGAGCACCATGGCGCTCGTACGCTCGACCGCGCGAATGACGGCAGTGAAGCGATCCGCTTCTATCTCCCGCGGGGATCCCCCGAGGATCCGGGCAAGCTCCCCGGGATGTGGTGTCAACAGGCGCGGCCCCGGCGCCCCCTCGAGCAGAGCGAGGTCCCGCCCCAGCAGAGTGATGGCATCGGCGTCGATCACGAGTGGTCCGGGGAAGTGCTTCACCAACTCGATGACTATTCTGGCCGACTGCTCGCTCCGTCCCAGACCCGGGCCGACGCCCACCGCCTGTGCCTGCGCGGTGAGGTCAGCGAGCGCGGTCGACAGGGACGCTGGGTTGATGGGTGCGGTCATCGCCTCCAGAACCCGCCGATCGAGCGCCTCTGCCACGTCGGGATCCGCCGCGATCGTGACGAGTCCAGCGCCCGCTCGGAGCGCTCCCTGGGCGCAAAGGAGCGCCGCTCCCATCGTCCCTCGGGCACCCGCACAGAGCAAGACGCGACCCGCCATACCCTTGTGAGCGCTCGTCGGCCGCCGCCCCAGAAGCTTGGCCACGTCGGCGACCTCGGTAAGCTCGGCGGTCACCCCAACGTCACGGCTCAATGCAGAGGGAATTCCAATGTCCGCCACCACCAGTTGGCCAACGCGTTCGAGCGCGGTGCTGGCGTAGAGCCCCGGCTTCGGATGCCCGAAGGTGACCGTGAGCGCGGCACGCACCGCGAACCCGCGAACGGCCCCCGTGTCGGCGTCGATCCCGGACGGGAGGTCGAGCGCAATGACGGGTACGGGTGCGGCAGCGAGGGCGGATACGAGGGCCGCGCTGCTCGCGGAAAGGTCCCGGTCGAGCCCGGTCCCGAACAGCGCATCCACCGCCAAATCCGCGCTCGCCAGGGCTGTTTGCAGCGCTTCTGGTGTGGCCTGCTCGACGATCGAGCCTCCGGTCCCCGCGAGGGCGGCGCAGGCGACGGCAGCATCCCCCCTGAGCTCCGAGCGCTCCGCGGTAAGCACCAAGATCGGCCGTGCGCCGCGAAGGGCGAGATGGCGCGCCACGACGCAGCCATCGCCACCGTTGTTGCCCCGCCCCGCCGCGATCACCACGCGAAGCCCGGCGAGCCCCGCGGGTCGCCGCTCGACGAGCCAGCGCTCGATAGCGTCCGCAGCGCCGCGGCCCGCGTTCTCCATCAACACTATCCCCGGCACATGGCAAACCTCGATCGCACGCTGGTCGAGGGCTCGGATCTGGGCCCGTGAGAGGACGGGGATCACGACGGTCCTCCTTCCAGTACGACCACGGCCACCGCGACGCCCGCGTCGTGGGTGATCGAGAGGTGGCAGCGAACGACGCCGAGCCGTGCTCCGTGCGCCGCCGCCGCCCCCGCGAGGTGGAGCGTGGGTGCCCCGAGTTCGCTTCGCCGCACCTCGAGATCGTGCCACCACACGTCCCGCGGCGCGCCAAGCGCCTTCGACGCGGCCTCCTTCGCGGCGAACCGCCCCGCCAACGCCGCGCCGCGATCTGCCGTGCGGCGCACGAGGTCGGCCCGCTCATCAGGGGTGAGGATCCGGGCCCAGAAGCGCTCGCCATACCGCTCGAGCGCACGGTCCATGCGAGCGATCGACGCCACGTCGATGCCGATCCCGAGGATCATTCCGATACCATTCCATTGGTCGCGGGAGCTGTCACCAGGGGAAAGCGGACCTCGAGGTTCGGCCAGGACCCAGGGTCCCGGTTGGGACCACCGCCAAGGCCCCGACGGTACGGGTGGGATCGCCGCGCCCGCGTTGGGAGGGGATGGAAGTCAGGCCGACACGACCATCGCGAAGGTCGCGGGAGCGGGAAGTGCCGCGGAAACGCAGGGGAACGGCCACGAGGGGGGGCGTGCGGCAGGACGGAGGGCTTGCGCGGAGCCGCGCCGTGGCATCATCGTATTGGGCGGCGATGCACCTCTACTTCTCCCCAACCAGCCCCTACGCCCGCAAGGTGCGCGCCGTTCTGCTCGAGAAGGGCGTCGCGTTCGACGGGATCGACGTGGCCGCCACGGTGCACAGTCCGAGTGCGCACAATCCCCTCGGCAAGGTGCCGACGTTGGTGCTCCCCGATGGAACCGTGCTCTTCGACTCGACGGTGATCACGGAGACGATCGACGCGCTCCACCCGGAGCCACGACTCATCCCCGAGGCCGGGCTCGAGCGGGCGCGCGTGCGGCGCTGGGAGGCACTCGCGGATGGCCTCTGCGACGTCCTCGTGCCCGTGGTGCTCGACGGCCGCCGCCCCGTGGAGCATCGGGATCCGGAATACACCGCCAAGCAGGAGGCCAAGGTCCGAGCGGTGCTCGCGTACACCGACTACTTCGTCACGGGACGCCGATTTCTCGAGGGCGGAAGCTTCACCCTCGCCGACATCGCCCTGGTGTGTTCGCTCGGCTACGTCGAGCTGAGACGCCCCGATCTGCTCACGGGCCACCAGGCGACGCAGGGGTTCTGCGCGCGGTTGCTCGAACGACCGAGCCTCACCGCCAGGATTCCACCGAACCTTCCCCTCCGCGCGTGACCTGCTTGGGATACGGAGGCGAGTTCGGGGCGCGCCCAGGCTTGGGGTGCCGCGGCGCCCTGAGAGGGCCTGGTGAGCGGCCGGGTGCCCGTTCACTCAGTCCTGACCTGAAACGACCAGCCGAGATCCGCTCCGCTGGCGGGGCCCCGCGCTCCGGGATCCAACACGAGCCTGGACGCGTTGGGGAGAGCGTGGGGGTTATTCCTGCACTCCCGTGCTCACGTACCCAAGTACGCCCCGCTCCGGTGCTCATCGCGCCGAGAGCAGCAATCAGGTTGATTGCTGCGTCAAATCAATGACCTAGAGCACCGAACCGGCAGCAGACCTCTCCAGCGGCAGCGCTGGAAACGCGTCCTCGCCTCGCACAGACGCGTTTCCTGTGCTGCCGCTGCTATCGGCAACCTGATCGGTGCTCTAGCCAGCGAAGCGGCTTTCGGCCGTGGCGGATGGGGCGTAGACGCGTGAGCGGCCGGAGTTCGGCGCCGCCCACGACCCGGGGTCATAGTGGCCGCCTTCCGATGCCTCGGTCGATCGCCTCCCGGAATCCATCGATGGCTCGCTTGAGGCCGAAGAACACCGCATCGGAGATCAGGGCGTGGCCGATGTTGAGCTCCACGATCTCCGGCAGAGCAGCCACCTCGATCACGTTGTGCCGATTCAGGCCGTGCCCAGCCGCCACCTCGAGACCGAGACCCTGCGCGCACCTCGCGGCGGTGGCCAGGCGTGCAAGCTCATGCTCGCGGCGGAGCGGCGCAGCGTGACAGTACTCACCCGTGTGGAGCTCGACTTGCTCCACGCCGAGCGCATGGCTGGCCTCCACCATGGCGAGATCGACCGCGATGAACAGAGAGAGCTTGATCCCCTGCGTGGTGCACATCTCCGCGACCCGCTCGATCGCCGGGCGAGTCCCAACGACGTCGAGTCCCCCCTCGGTGGTCCGTTCCTCGCGCCGCTCTGGCACCAGCGTGATGACATCGGGACGGAGCCGCGCTGCGATGGTGGTCATCTCCTCGGTCGCAGCCATCTCGAGGTTAAGCAGGGTGCTCACGCTAGCGCGAATCCGTTCGACGTCCGCATCGCGCATGTGCCGCCGGTCCTCACGAAGGTGGCAGGTAATCCCGTCAGCCCCCGCTTGCTCGCAGAGCTGGGCGGCGAACACTGGATCGGGGTAGGCCGTACCGCGCGCGTTCCGCACGGTGGCGACGTGGTCGATGTTGACGTGAAGGCGAATCACCAGGTTCTCCCGTTGCGGCGCCGAGCGGCGGGCCACCGGTGCGACATAGCTTCGTCCTTGGGCGATTGCACCGTAGGACCGCACGGCGTGGTCGGAGCACGGGTTTTTTGGCCGCGAACCGCGGGTGGCCAAGGCTCGGTGGGGACGGCGCTTGTCAGCGGCCGGTGCCTCGCGGCAGAAAGCGGCGGCGATGATCGACCTCGGCCGGATCGCCCCCCACCTCACCTGCCAGGGCGATGGGTTGTACGTGGCGCCGACCGTCGGCACGGTCAGCTACCCAGCGGGTGCCAACGCCGGCTGCCGTGCGGTGGAGGACGAGTCCTACTGGTTCTCGCACCGGAACCAGGTGATTCGGGGCGCGATGAAACGCTTCCCACCGCCAGGTTGGGTGCTCGACGTGGGAGGGGGCAACGGCGTCGTCGCGCAGGCGCTGACCCGAGTCGGCTACGAAGTCGCACTGCTCGAGCCGGGTCCCCATGGGGTCGCCGCAGCGCGGGCTCGTGGGATTCGCCCTGTGATCCAGGCTACTCTCGACGACGCCGCGCTCCGCCCCGGATCGGTCCCCGCGATCGGACTCTTCGACGTCCTGGAGCACGTCGAGAACGATGGCGCGTTCCTGGTCCGCCTCCGGGAGGCACTCGCCCCGCGAGGCCGGCTCTTCGTGACCGTACCCGCCTTTGCATGGCTGTGGTCGAGCGCCGATGCCCACGCTGGCCATTTTCGGCGCTACTCGCCGCGGTCGCTCGAGCGTACACTCGCCACGTCAGGGTTGTCGGTGGAGCACACCTCTTGCTTCTTCGCATTCCTGACCCTGCCAGTGCTTGCTGGACGTACCCTGCGTGATCGACTCCAACCACCACGCGTCCCGAACGGTGACGACGACGCGGAGCACCTTCCATCGCGCTGGCTTCGCCCGCCGATCGCGGCGATGGCAGCCGCCGAGCGGACCTGGCTCGCCCGCGGCCATCGGTGCCTCGTTGGCTCGAGCGTGATCGCCGTCGCCCGCCGGACCTGACGGGCGAGGCGTCGGAACCGGACCTCCGCTTGCCACGCTTCGGGTTCCCTACTAGCGTCGCGTGCTCATGCGATCTCGGGTCCTCCACGTGGTCGGTGCCCGGCCCAATTTCATGAAGATGGCGCCGGTGATCGATGCACTGGCCAAGAACCCCGGTGACTACGCACACCTCCTCGTGCACACCGGACAGCACTACGACGCGCACCTCAACGACGCGATCTTCCGCGACCTCGGTCTCCGCAGCCCCGATGTCCACCTCGGAGCCGGGTCCGGTTCCCACGCGGAACAGACAGGCCGAATCATGGTGGCGTTCGAGCGCCTGGTCGCCGAACACTCGCCCCGCCTGGTCGTCGTGGCAGGGGACGTGAACTCCACCTTGGCTTGCTCGGTCGTCGCCGCCAAGGCCATGGTCCCAGTGGCGCACCTCGAGGCGGGCCTCCGTTCCCACGACTGGGCGATGCCCGAGGAGATCAACCGAGTCGTTACCGATCGCCTGGCGCGGCTACTGCTCACGCCGTCCCCCGATGCGGACGCGAACCTGCTGGCCGAGGGCACGGCACCCGACCGGATCGCCCGCGTCGGCAACTGCATGATCGATTCATTGCGCCGGCACCTCCCCGCGGCGCGCGCGGGCAGCGCCCTCCATCGTTTCGGTGTCGAGCGCGGCCGCTACGTGCTGGCAACGTTCCACCGGCCCTCGAACGTCGACGACGGACCGAAGCTGAACCGCTTGGTGGCAGCGCTCACGGCGACGGCCGGGCACCTCCCGGTGATCTTCCCGGTCCATCCGCGGACCCGCGCTCGGCTCGATGCCTTGTCGATCTCGTTCGAGGACCTCGCGCGAGCACGGCTCTTGCTCTCGGAGCCGCTCGGCTACCTCGACTTCCTCCAGTTGCAGGACGGCGCCAACGTAGTCGTCACTGACTCCGGCGGGATCCAGGAGGAGACGACGGTGCTGGGCGTGCCGTGCCTCACCGGGCGTGACAACACCGAGCGACCCATCACGGTCACCGAGGGCACCAACCGGCTCATCGGCGGTGACCCAGAGGCGATCGAGCCTGCCGTAGCCGCCATCGTCGCCGGGGAGCGCAAGCAAGGGCAGGTCCCCGAGCTCTGGGATGGCCGTGCGGGCGAGCGCGCGGCGCAGGCCATCCTTGCCTTCCTCGAGACCGATCGCGGGCGCGGGACAGCCGGCTGAATGCCCTGACCGCAAGGCTCGGTCACTTGCGACGAGAGGGTCCTCCGATGCGCGTCTTGTTCGACATCTCCCACCCCGCGCACGTGCACTTCTTCAAGCACATGATCCGCGGCCTGGAGGCTCGGGGTCACGGAACCCGTATCGTCGCGCGGCACAAGGACGTGACCACGGCGCTCCTCGACCGGTTGGGCTTGCCGTACGATACCGTCGGTCGTTCGGGGAGGAAGAGCCTCTTCGGCCAGGCGGGTGAGCTCGCCGCTCGTGACATCAAGCTTGTGCGCGTTGCCCGCGCGTTCGCGCCAGACGTGATCATCACCCGGAACCCGTCGGGGGCGCAGGCGGGTAGGCTCCTCGGGATCCCCGCCGTGTTCGACACCGACGACGGTCGCGCGGCGGGCGTGCACTTCTGGGCAGCCGCTCCCTTCGCCCACGTGATAACGACCCCGGATTGCACGGACGAGGACTACGGCCTCAGGCACGTGAGGTATCCAGGGTATAAGCAGTCCGCGTACCTGCATCCGAGCCATTTTTCCCCTGACCCGACCGTGCTCGAGGCGCTCGGCCTCGGTCCCAACGAGCGCTTCTTCATCGTCCGGTTCGTGGCCATGGTCGCGAGCCATGACGTCGGTGAAGGAGGGCTCCCCGCCGCCATCAAGCAGGGGATCATCGACCGCCTGCGGGCGCACGGTCGCGTGTTCGTGAGCTCCGAAGGAGCTCTGCCGGACCCACTCCGACCCCTCGCGTTTCCGCTCCCTCCCGACCGGATGCACGACGCAATCGCGTTCGCAGACCTCCTGGTGGGCGACAGCCAGACCATGGCGGCAGAGGCTGCCGTCCTCGGCACGCCGAGCCTTCGCGTGTCTTCCTGGACCGGCCGTCTCGCATACCTCGTGGAGCTCGAGCAACGCTATGGGCTCACCTTCGCGTACCATCCCAAGGACGCCGAGCACTTGCTCGGCCACCTCGACCGCTGGCTTGCCGAGCCCCGGCTTCGTGCCTCGCTCGAGCCACGACACCGGCAGCTCCTCGCCGAGAAGGTCGACGTCGCGCAGTGGTTCGTCGACTTCCTCGAGGCTGGCGCCCCCCTCCCCCGCTTCCGTAACCGCGGAGCGCGTCCCGGCTAATTCGAGCACGACGGGCGCGGAGAAGGCCGAAAGATGCGAGGAGTGCGGCATGGTGGACTAGGAGGCGCGAAATCCAGGTCGAGGCCACTCCCCTGGTCTTTGCCGGCTATTCGTCGACCTTGCCGGAGAACACCCAATCCGCCGCGAACTCGTCCTTTTTGGGTGTCGGCAGAAGCTCCCCGCGCGGTCCATCGCGGCGCACCACCCGGGTGACCCGGCTCGCCGAGTCCTCGTTCTCGCGCGCGACCACCGTGATGACGTTGATCCCAGGCTGGAGCTTCACGTCGTGGCTGATGATCATCTGGTCGCGTCGCTGCCCCTTGGGCGCCGACTGGTAGTACACCTTAGTAGCACCGACGAAGATGTACGTGTCGAGCACGCCGTCCGGATCCTTGGCGACGCCCTCGATGTGAACCTGATTGCCGCGAATGGCTAGCTCCCCGGACCCGAGCTCGAGCACCGGCGGCGACCGCTGGAGCAGCGGAGCGAAGACAGGACTCGCAGCCTTCTTGGTCTCGGCGAGGGCGCGGGTCTCGACAAAACCGAAGCGGTCCCCCAAAAGACGGAGCTTGGTGAACTCCCCGAAGGTACCGAGCCGCTCGCACACGGTTCCCTGCGCGAGACGCCCCACCTCCGGTGCGGTCGCAGACGGCTGTGCACGAACCATCACTCCGTCCGTGCGCGCCGCCACGTTGCCGTGTGACTCGGTCACGAAGAGGCCGTTGCGCGTGACCGGGATGTCGAGCTTCTCGTGCGCCAGCACGTCGAGGTCCCGATCCGCCACCGACACCTCAACCTTGGCGACGCTCTCTTGCAGCGCCGGCAGGACGTCGAAGGTGAAGGCGACCTCCCGCTGTTCTCCGGGCTGGAGTCCCGATACGTCGAAGCGTCCGTTGTGGAGCAAGAGCCCATCACCGGTGAGGTTCCGGAGGTTCGCCTGGGTCTCGTAGGAGCGACCGGTACCGACGTTCTTCAACGTGAGGTAGATCGTGACGCCCTCGCCCCGGGCCACCTGTCCGTCCCCATTGGCGGTCCGGCTGTCGACGATCTGGTAGGTGTACGCGAACACCGGCCGCGGCAGGCTCTGCACCGTCGGTCGCAGAGACGTCTCCCGGGGAGCCTCCCCACCCTCGGCGAAGAACCGGACCGTGACGACGTCCTGCCGAGTGACTGCGTTCTTCGGGATCCGGCACACTCGCTTCGCTTCCTGCGGCACCGGCGTGGACGAACCGGGTTTCCGGCCTTCGATCTCGCACCACCCCAAGGGTGCACGAGCGGTTAGGGTCTGACCCGGCATGACCTTGCCGAAGATGAGCTCCTTCTCGTTGTAGTAGCCTCCGTCGCTCTTGGTAACGGCGCGCAACTGGTAGATCGGTTCCTGGCCACGGTTGGTGACCGCGACCTCTAGGGACATCGCCTCGCCCGCCGTCACCGAATTCCCGATCCGATCCGTCTTGGCGACAACGTCGTACTCGCTGGCGCGTGGTCCTGGGGGGGCGTTCTTCGGCGGTGCCGTCCAGTCAACCCCGAGACGCGCTAGGTCGCTGGCGATCGCGCCGAGCTCGCCATCCTGGACCTTCTCGAGCGTCGCCTTCGCCTGCTGGAGCTGCGCTGGGCGGGGCGTTCGCGGCAGCTTCTCCACCAGATCCCGGGCGAACCGCACCGGGAAGTCGAGCTCGAACTCATCCTCCTCGATGTCGCCCCCGCGCTCGATGATCGCGAGGCGTGCCGGCTCGGGGAGGTTATAACGAAGCTTGAAGTACGGAACCTCCCGGGAACGTCGGGCCGCCGTGTCGAGGCTCTGCGACAGGTCGCGCTCACCGAACCGATCCGAGCGGTACAGGTCCATTTCGAGTGGATCGGCAGTCATCGGATCCAGCTCGACGTCGGGGGTCACCCCGACCCCTTGGATCGAGAAATCCCCGGGCGTGAGGTACTCGGCGATGGTGAGCTTGAGCGCGGCGCCGTCGGGGGTGACCTGCGGAAACACGAGCTGCACCGTTCCCTTGCCGAAGGTGCGCTGCCCAACGACCACGGCCCGGTCGAGGTTCTTCAGGGCCCCGGCGACGATCTCACTGGCGCTGGCGCTGGAGCCGTTGACGAGCACGACGATGGGGTAGCTCGCCTCGGTACCCCTGCGCGTCGCCTGCTTCTCGTCGCGTCCTTCGCTGTGGCCAACCGTCGCCACGATCACGCCGTGGTCGAGAAACCGGTCCGCCACTTTGGCCGCCTGCTCGAGCAGTCCACCCGGATTCTCCCGGAGGTCGAGCACCAGCCCGCGCAACGGCTCCCGCTCGGCGAGCTTCGCCAGGGCGTCGCCGAGTTCATCGTCCGTGCTGGCTTGAAACTGCTTGATGCGGGCGTAACCGACCCCCCCACCGAGGGGCCGCGAATCGACGGAGTGGATCCGAATCACCTCGCGCGTAAGCTCGAAGGGGCGCGATCCCTGCCACCCGCCTTGACCATCTCGGTGGACCCAAACCGTGACCTTGGTGCCGGGTTGGCCACGGAGCCGCCCCACCGCGTCGTCGAGCGGCATGTTCAGCGTCGACTCGTTGTTGATCTTCGTAATCCGATCGAGCCGCTTCAGGCCCGCACGACCGGCAGGAGTCTCCGGCATTGGCCGCATCACGGTGAGGGCCTGATCGCGGATGGAGATGACGATCCCGAGCCCGCCGAAATGGCCGGAGGTCGAGAGGTTCATCTCCCGGTACTCCTCCGGGCTCATGAACACACTGTGCGGATCGAGAGTGCGAAGCATCCCGTTGCACGCCGCGTACTCGAGCTCGCGGAGGTCGACGTCGGTGTCGCGCAGCTGCTCCTGGAGAAAGGCGAAAACCTCGCGAAGACGGGCCGCCACGTCCCACGGACCCTGTACGTTGTCGACGCGGAACTCACGTTCGGCGTCATAGACGCGCACCTTCACGCGTGGGGAGTTCTCGTCGTGCAGGATGATGACCTGCGCCACCTCGAGCTGGACCTGGTTGAGCGCAGAGAGGAACATCTGCCGCGGATCGACGCGACCTGGGGTGACGTACTGCTTGCTGATGGTTTCGAGGGTCGGCATCACCGCCGAGAGCCGTGTCGGCTCGTAGGGCGTCATGGCGCGGCCCGGGTTGGCCACCGCGTGCGCCGCCTCGAAGCCCCGCCAGAGCCCGCCGATGCCGAAGGTCAGCGCAACGTAGGTCGCCATGCCGAACAGGCAGAGGACGATGGTGACCCGGGCAACGCGCTCGAGGATCCGCATGGCGAAGGAGTATAGAGCCGATCGTGGCGCGCTGCCTCGTCGCGCGAGGCAGCGCCGCTGGCGCGCACCGAGCGGGCGGTCGCCGAGCGGGCGCTCAGCGGGCGTGGGCCGCGGTCCGCTCACTTGGGTCGTCCCGCCGCGGGATCGGCCGCCGCGGCGTCGGTCGCCGGACGCTCCGGCGTGGGACCTGGGTCGGTGACCTTGACACCCGGCATCGGCTCGTCGCGCTCGATGGAGTAACGAACGAGCGCGCGCAGGGAGCGGTTCCGCTCAACGTTGCCAAGGAGAAGCTTGATGTCCTCGTACACGGACGGATCGACGAGCAGCGCACCGAGCGTCCCCCGCCCCGCCCGGACGTCCGCGACGATGTGGCGGAGGTCCCCGCTCATGGCGTTCAGGTTCGCCATCATGGCTTCGGACTTCTCATCGCCGTAGATGAGAGTCCGCGCCGGACCGTTGCCCTCGCGGATCCCCTTCAACGTGGTCGCGACCTCTTCGGCGGCCGTGCCGAACCGGTCGAGCGTCTCTGTGGGGCCCTCACCGTAGACGACCTCGTGGACGAAACCGGGCCCTTCCTCGATCCGCCCTAGAACGGCATTCGCGTGGTTCACGGTCGTGGTAAGCTCTCTGGAGGTCTTCTCTAGGCTGGAAACGAGGTGGGAGAGCCGGTCTGCTTCGCTGGGATCGCGGAGTAGCCGGGCGACATAGCCGTCACCCTCGTTCACCTGCTTGAGGATCCCAGCGACCGAATGGATCGTCGACGCGACGTCCGCCCGAAACGCGTCGTCGGCGAGGGTCCCCGTCGTGGTCTCGAGGTTGGACATCACCTTCTCGGCCTTCTCGCCAATGGTCTCCGCGCGGTTCATCATGGCCTCGAACCCGCCGCCCTCGGCGCTCGGGATGGTGCCCCCCGGGGTGAGCTCCGGCTTGGCGGAGTCGCCCACGGTAACGACGACCATTTTGTCTCCCAACATGCCTTTTCCGGCAATGGTGGCCACGCTGTCCGTGCGAATCCGAATGGCAGCGTCGCGCGCGACGGCGATGGTGACGTAAAGCTTCGGATCCCGGCGTTCCTCACCGTAGTCGACCCTCTTCACGGTCCCAACGTCGATCCCACCCATGCGCACGGGGGAACCCTGCTTCAACCCCTGAACGTCGGCAAACACGACCGAGTACTGGTGCTTCGGGCTGAAGAGCCCCTGCTCCTGCCCGATGAGGGAAATCACCAAACCGGCGGCCGTGAGGCCCGCCACCACGAACCCTCCGACCTTGATTTCCCGTGAGTAGCCCATCGGTTCGGTCAATCTTTGCGCAATGCTGGGGGACTGCAACCTCGGGACGCGCCCCGCCGAGGCGGTGCCGATCCCGCCCCAAGCGCGCCTGACCCCACGGCACGGTTTTGCCACGAGAAGGTCATGCGTTCAACAGCGTCTCCACGTCCTCCTGCGCAGGAGCGATGCCCTCGACGAAGTTCGTGACCCGAGGATCGGGCGAGGATCGAAACTCGTCCACGGTGCCATGGGCGATGATGCGCCCGCTGTGCACCATCGCCACCCGATCGCTGATCGAAAAGGCGCTCTTCATGTCGTGGGTCACGACGATGCTGGTGATGCTGAGCTTGCGCTGCAGACCCATGATGAGGTGATTGACTCGGGCGGTGTTGATCGGATCGAGGCCCGTCGTCGGTTCGTCGTAGAGTAGGACCTCGGGCTGCACGGCGATCGCCCGGGCCAGCGCGACGCGCTTTCGCATCCCTCCCGACAGGTCCGCCGGCTGCATCGCCTCGACCCCCGGCAGATCCACCAGACCGAGGGCCCAGGCCACCCGCTCTTGGATCTGCTCGCGGGTCATCGAGTGATGGAAGTGCTCCTCGAGCCCATAGGCGACGTTCTGGCCGACGGTGATCGAGTCGAAGAGGGCACCGGCCTGGAAGAGCATCGCGATGCGCCGACGAACCTCCGAAAGCTCCCGCTCCTTCATGCGCGTCACCTCCGCGCCGTCAAACTCGATGGAACCCGCGTCGGCTCGCAAGAGCCCGATGAGCATCTTGAGCATGACGCTCTTGCCAACCCCGGAGCCGCCGACCACCGTGAGCACCTGGCCCCGGTTCACGGAAAGGTCGAGGTTCTCGTAGATGACCTTCGGGCCAAACCGCTTCTTCACGCGGCGAAACTGGATGAGGGCGCTCATGGGTCGGAGGTGCCGTGAGGACCGATTCGGCCCCAGAATGCCTCCCCGCGCAAGCTTGACGCGCCCGAGCGCGCTGGCACGACCCGTTGCCGCCGGTACGGGCTCGATCGCTATCCCTGGCAGGGCTCGACGCGCTCGATCCCGATCTCGACGGCGCCTCCACCGCGCCACCGGTCCCAGCGGAGCGACCCGGTGACCAAAACCTGGCCGAGCCGGGATTCGGCCGTCGCACCAAGGCCCGGCCCGAAGCCCGTGACGAGCCGCCCGTCGTCGAGGCGAAGCTCCACCTTGAGGTGGCCGCCCCGGACCTCACGCGCGCTCACCACCGTCCCACGGATCCGGAACCGTGGCGCGGGATTCCGCTCGCCGAACGGCTCGAGGCGCTCCAGATCGCGTAGGATCCGCGCTGGATCGTCGGATGGCTGGAGGGGGACGGCGGGAGCGTCCGGGACCGGGACAGCCGTTATGCCAGCGCAGATGCTGGTGAACGCCTCACGGAGCTCGCCAAGCCGTTCGTAGCGCACCTCGAGGCCAGCTGCGGCATGGTGGCCACCGAAGCGGTCGAGGAGGGGCGCCACCGCGGAAACCGCATCGAACAGGGGAAATCCCCGCGGCCCGCGCACCGACCCCCGCCCCACGCCAGCGTCGTCGAACCCGATCACCACGACGGGGCAGCCAAGGTCCGCGGCGAGTCGACCCGCGACGATCCCGACGATCCCGTGGTTCCACCCTGCGCGACCGAGCACCAAGGCATTATGGTCGCGCCACCCCTGCCGCTCGATCTCCGCGGAAGCCTCGGCGATGATCCGGTCCTGCTGCGTTCTCCGTTCGATGGTCCGCTGCTCGAGCTCCGCGGCCAGCGCCGCTGCCCGGGTGGGATCCGCGCAGAGGAGGAGCTCGAGCGCCGGCGCGGCGGAGCCGAGCCGTCCCGGGGCGTTCAGCCGCGGCGCGAGCCGGAAGGCGACGTCCTCGGCCCCCACGGGCGTGTCGCCAAGCAGCGACGCGAGCTCCGCCAGGGCCCGCAGACCCGGTCGGGAGGGGTGTCGGAGCCGCGCAAGCCCTGCTCGCACCAGCACCCGGTTGTCCCCGTCGAGCGGGGCCACGTCGGCGATCGTGCCGATCGCCACCATGTCCAAGAGCTCGCGTAGGTCGATCTGGACGCCAAGCTCACGTCGAAGGGCCGCGGCCACCGAGAGCGCGAGCCCACACGACGCGAGTCCGTCGTACGGGAATCTGCAGTCGGGCCGGTGCGGGTTCAGGAACGCTACCGCAGGCAGTGGCTCATCCGGGACGAGGTGGTGATCGATGACGATAACATCGAGACCCCTCCGGCCGAGCTCGGCAATCACCGCATGATCGGACGAGCCGCAGTCGCAGGTGACGAGCAGCGTCGCGCCGCTCGCAGCGATTCGGGCCGCGGCGGTGGGGGTGACGCCATAGCCCCCGTCGAACCGGCTCGCGAGCAGCGGCAGTGCCTCCACGTCGAGACGACGGAGGACCTCGGTGAGGATCGCGGTCGCCGTGATGCCGTCGCAGTCATAGTCCCCGAAGACAGCGACGCGCTCCCTTCGGCGCACGGCGTCGGCGAGGCGGACCGTCGCCTCGGCGCGCCCGGCCATCCCGTCGGGAGGTGTCAGGTGGGCAAGGCGCGGGTCGAGAAACCGAGCCGCGGCGACCGGATCGGAGATGCCGCGCCCCACGAGGATCCCGGCCACGGTGACGGACAGGTCCATCGCCCGCGCGAGCACGGCCACCGACTCGCCATCTGGATCGGGGCCGCTCGACCCGGGGCGGCCCAGCACGGCGCGACCGGCGAGGGGACTGGTGGCCGGAGCGGGGTCGGGGGGCATGGGCAGGGGGGAGCAACGCACGCCGCGTGAGGCGAGTCAACGTTCAGAACACTGGCGAGGAAGCCTCGACGGGGCTAGGAATCCGGAGAAGGAGTTCCGCGATGTACGAAGGCTACGGGAATCACGCTCGTGCGATCGGTGGCTACGCCCCGAGCGCCGTCGACCGCCGCGCGACGTTCATCGTCCGCACCTACAATCACCTCTTCCTCGCGATCGTCGCCTTCGCCCTCCTTGAGGTCGGTTTGTTCAAGGCAGGCCTCGCCGAGCCAATCGCCCTGGTGCTCGGACGGAATTGGTGGCTCGCGCTCGGCGGGTTCGTCCTCATCAGCTGGCTCGCCAGCCGCTGGGCGCACACGGCCCGCTCGCGCACCACCCAGTACGCCGGACTCGCCGCGATGGTGGTGGCCGAGGCGATCCTCTTCGTCCCGCTCCTCTACATCGCGAACCGGGTCGCTGAGGGCACCATCCATAGCGCCGCCCTCGTCACCTTCGTTGGTTTCGGGAGCCTGACCGCGATCGCCTTCGTCACCCGACGCGACTTCAGTTTCCTCCGCGGGGTCGTGATGTGGGGCGGCATCGTGGCGCTGCTGCTGATCGGTGGGGCGCTCCTCTTCCAATTCGAGCTCGGGGTCTTCTTCAGCGTGGCGATGGTCGCGCTGGCAGGGGCCTCGATCCTCTACGAGACCTCGAATGTGCTCCATCACTTCCCGGAGGATCGGTACGTCGCCGCCGCGCTCCAGCTCTTCGCCTCCGTCGCGCTGATGTTCTGGTACGTTCTTCGCATCTTCCTCACGTCACGGGATTGAACGGCCCACGCACCGTTGCAGATGGCTGCCGAGGATCAGGGATCCCGGACCGGACTTCCTTCTACGCAGACGGGCGCGGCCGGCGCCAAACGCGGCGGACTGCGTGCAACACAGCGGGCATCACCACCACGGCGGCCGTGGTGGTGGCGAACTCGCCGGCGATGGCGTACTTGCCGAAGGACTGCAGGGCAGGGCTGTCAGCGATGAGCAGGGCGCCGTAGCCGATGATGGTGCAGAGGCTGCAGAGGAAGACCGCTCCGCCCGCTGACTCCACGCCCGCCGCCACGTCGCCGGACTGGACGCGGATCCGTTCGAAGACGTTGATCGCGTACTCGACGCCAAGCCCGAGGGTGAGTGGAATGGCGATGAAGTTGAGGAAGTTGAGCCGTACCCCGAGCCAAGCTGCCCCACCCACGGTCAGCAACGTCGCCAGGAGCACTGACCCCAGCACGCTCGCCGAGGCGACCACGCGGCGCGTAACCAGTACGGTCAGCGCGACGATGAGGAGCAAGGCAGCGAAGGTGGCGCGCGGTGCGTCGCGCGCGATGCTGCGGATGACCGCGGCGAAAATCGTGGCGCGGCTCGCGTTGGGAACGATGCGGCCATCCGGGAGCTTCACCGCCTCGAGGATCGACGTGATGGCGAGGATGTTCGCCCCGTTGCTCTGGGAAACCCCGCGCGCCAAGTAGGCGAAGACGGGGGTTCCGGTGCGTCCATCGCGCTCACCCCAGAGTTCGCGGAGGAGCGGGGGTAGGTCCTCCGCCTCGAGCGGGCGCAATCGCTCCGGTGGGCGCCAGTCGTCGGCGATGCGCGCGTCATCGCCCTCGAGGCGACGTCGGACGGCATCGATGTGGGTCCGGATCTCCGCGAGCAGCTCGAGCTTCTTCGCGACCGTGGCAGGCGCTCCGCCGAGGTAGTCGTAGATGGTCTCCACCCGTTCGACGTAGCGGTCTCCTCCGAGCTCGACGTCGGCCTTCTCCACCTGTTCTGCGACGGACAGCGCCTGCGACATGTCATCCACCAGGAGCAGAACGGGAGAACCGCGGACCCCCGTCACCTCCGTGGCCTTGTCGCTCCAGGCTCCCGCCCCAGAACGCTTGCTCGACCGACTGGTGAGGCGGGAGAAGTTGTATTCCCAAGGATCCGTCAAGTAGCTCGGCAGCCTGACCACGGCTGCGATGGCCAGGATGAAGGCGACAGCGACGACGGTCCCGGGCGCGGTGCGACCAACCCAGGCCGCAATGTCCCCGCCGAAGCCCGCGTTCTTCCGCAGCGTGGGGCTCGTGCCGCTCTTCCGCCAGCCAGTCCCGATCTGGTCTACCGCCGAGATCGACGCTGGCATGATGAGGAACGCCGCCACCCAGCTCGCCACCATGCCAAATCCACCGATGAGGCCGAACTCGCTGAAACCGCGGAAGCTCGTCACGAGAAGACAGCCGTACGCCCCCCCCGCCGCCAGGGAGGCCAGCCAGGTCCCGTTGCGTACCGCCAACGCTGCCTCCACGATGGCCGCTTCCATGGCATCCCCGGCGGTGCGGCGCTCACGGTAGCGCGCCAGGTACATGATCCCGTAGTTGATCCCGTTGCCAGCCACGATCGAGATGAGGAAGCTCGTGGCGGCGTTGAGGTGGCCGTATGCGAGCGCAGCGATAGCGAAGGCAAGCGCCGTTCCAACCGCCGTGCTGAAGCCGAGGTGCAAGAGCGAAGTGGCCGAGCGGAAGTAGACGACGATGGACGTGAGAATGAGCGCGACGCCAAGCACCGCGACCATCCAGATGTCCTGGATCAGCGCTTCACGCTCGGCGATGGCGTTCGGGATGCTCCCCGACAGGCCTACGGTCAACGCCGGATGGAAAGTGGACGGGGCAAGCTCCGCGATGATGACGTCGAGGCGCCGAACGAGCTCGTCGCTGCTTAGCTCCCCCATCCCAGCGCCGGGCGCCGACACCATCAACAGGAATCGCGTCCCCTCGCGGTTCTGGTAGTACCCGGTAGGAAAACGATCGATCTTGGCGACTCGTGCCTGCGCCTCCCGTTCGAATCGCCGGAGCGGGGGCTCGTTGCTCGGCGAAGCCGCAGACGCGGCCGCCGGAGCACCCTGGGACGCGACTCCAGGCAGCGACTCGGCCACGCCGGGGCCATATTCCTCAGTGATCTGCACCTCGCAGGGATCGTCGATGTCCACGAAGCCGGGAGCGGCAGCGGCGCGCGCCTTCCCGAGCTCGCACTCGACGAGGGCGAGATCTCGCTCGGGAACGAAGAGCCAACGCCACTCGCGGTAGAAGGCGCGGACCTCCTCTGGTCCGTGATCGACTCGGGTCACGATTTCCGGGGGCAACAACCGCACCCGTCCCTCGAGCGCGTCGATGAACCGGCGGTTCTGCGCGGGATCGGGCGATTCCACGACCACCTCGACCGATGCACCGCTCCCACCCTTGCGCGCGAGCGTCCCGTTGTAGCGCTGCGCCGTGGGATCCCAAGTGGGCAGAAGGTGCACGAAACTGCCGTGGATCTCGAGGCGGGCGGCGAGCAGAACGCACGCGAGGAGCAGTACGAGGGCAACCATGAGCACGCGCCACGGTGCACGCGCGGCCGCCAACGTGTAGCCGACAAAAACGCGGTCGATGAGGTGACGGGGCGGATCGCTAGCCATTCACGTGCCTGCAAGAGCAGCAATCAGGTTGATTACTGCGTCAAATCAACAACCTAGAGCACCGAACCGGCAGCAGACGTCTCCGGAGGCAGCTCTGGAAACGCGTCCTCGCCTCGCACGGACGCGTTTCCAGAGCTGCCGTTGCTGTCGGCAACCTGGTCGGTGCTCTAGCACAGGACGTGCCAAGCGACCCCCTTGACGTGCTGCTGTACTAGGCCTGAAGATCCCCACGTCACACGCGGATCTTCGGCAGCGCGGTGATCGGCGCCGGAGGCGCCCGCGGCTCATCGAGCGGCGAGGAGGGGGAGGCCGCGGGTCGCGGCCGATGCGGGGGAGGGCTCGCCTCCCCCGCCAAAAGGAAGCCTGGCGCAGGCATGATCCGCCGCCGTGTTTGGGTTGCGGGCCTGTCCTGCGCTAGAGCAGCAATCGGGTTGATTGCTGCGTCAGATCAACAACCTAGAGCACCGAACCGGCAGCAGACCTCTCCAGAGGCAGCTCTGGAAACGCGTCCTCGCCTCGCACAGACGCGTTTCCAGCGCTGCCGTTCCTGTTGGCAACCTGATCGGTGCTCTAGGACGATCGGCAAGGCGCAGGTGACGGAATGGGGTTCGCAGGCTCGGCAGCCCATGGCGTGGGCCGTGGGTGTGACCTTGGAGCGTGCCTCAGCGGCCCACCTGTCGCGGCTTTCGACCCCCGGTGGCGACGAAGCGGCTCGCCGTTGGACGCCACAGCGACTCGTATGGTCTCCCGCGCTGGTAGCCGGCGGCGCCGACACCGGAACCGCCCAGCGCCCTCTTCCGCCGCTCGGCCAGCTCAGGCGGTCGCCGGCTTCGGGGTCTGCTTGCGTTTCTCCTCGCCGATCCGACGACCCTTCTTCTCGAACCGCGCGAAGACCGTCTGATCCAGGAAATAGGTGACGGGGAGCGCGACGTAGATCGACGAGTACGTGCCGGCGACGATGCCGAACGTGAGGGTGAGGGCGAATTCCTTCAGCGTACCGGTGCCCCAGACGAAGATGCCCAGCAAGCTGATGATGGTGGTCGTGCTCGTCAGCAGCGTCCGCGACATCATCTCCGAGAGGCTGGCGTTGATGATCGCTGAGAACGATGCTCCGCGCATTCGGCCGAGGTTCTCGCGGACGCGGTCGTAGACGACCACGGTGTCGTTGACCGAATAACCGATGATGGTGAGCACGGCTGCCACGGTCGATAGCGTGAGCTCGTGGCGGAGCAAGGTCAGAAACCCCACGGTGAGGATGGCGTCGTGGGTGAGGGCGAGCACCGCGCCAGGAGCGAACCGGAGATCGAACCGGAACGCGATGTACGCCATGATGAACACGAGCGAGAGCGCAACGCTGATGATCGCGGAATCCCGGAGCTGCTTCCCTGCTTTGGGACCGATCCACTCCGAGCGGAGCGGGTTGGTAGCGTCCCCCTCGAGCATGGCGGGTACGCGGTCCTGGCCGAGCTTCGCCTGGAGCGCCTGCATGAGCTGGTCCCCCTTGCTCATGAGCTGGAGCTCCACCTTGTTGTCGCGGGCGCTCTGCACCGAAGGATTGTTCGCGCCGGGGCGCAGCTCGAGGTGAAACTCGGGCGTCACCTGCGCCGCAAACCGTTCACGGAGTCGGGCGAGCTGTGCGTCGTCCACGGCCTCGCGAAAGCGGACGGTGACCTTGTCGCCACCGGGGCTGATCTTGACCTCCGACGCAGCTTCGCTCGCCGGGCAATCCTTGGGGTCGAGCCCCTCTCCCGAACAGACGACCCGATCGATCGCCTGCGCCGCGAGCTCGGTCACCGTGCTCACATCCTGTACGCGGATGATGTACTGCGCCGGGTGCGTGGGACTCTCGACGTGGATCACATCGGCGCCCGAGAAGCCAGCAGCCTCCACCGCCTGCCGGATCTCCACTGCCTCGATCGGCGGGGTGAACGCCACCTCGATCTCGGTTCCGCCCCGGAAGTCCGTGCCGAGCACCGGACCCGGCCAGAAGAACATCGCGATCGAACAGAGGACGACGACAACGCTCGCGCCAACGAAGTACCGGCGCGGGCCCATGAAGTTGAAGACGCGATTGACGGGAAAGAGCTGCATGCGCCTACCTCAGTCCGGGTCTAGCCCACGCGGAACTTGGCCTTGCGGCCCATCGTCCGCACATAGAGATCGAAGAGGACGCGCGACACGAAGACGCCGCAGAAGATGTTGACGGTGGTGCCGACCATCAGGGTGTAGGCGAAGCCCTTGATCGGCCCCGTACCGTACTGAGCCAGGACGAGGGCCGAGATGATCGTGGTGAGGTTGCCGTCCACGATCGCGCTGAGGGCCCGATCGAACCCGATCGACACCGCCGCGCGCGGGCTCTTGCCATCGCGTAGCTCGTCGCGAACCCGCTCGTTCTGCAGCACATTCGCGTCCACGCCCATGCCCATGGTGAGCGCGATGCCGGCGATCCCCGGCAGCGTCATGGAGGCGCCCAGCGACGCCAGGATCGCGAGCTGGAGGAAGACATTGAGCATCACGGAGACCGCCGAGATGAGCCCCGCGTACTCGTAGTAGGCGAGCATGAACACGAGCACCAGGAAAGCACCGACCGCAGCGCCCTGGACGCTCAGGTCGATCGCGTCCTTGCCGAGGGACGGCCCAATCCGCTGCTCGTTCGACGGAGAAATGGGCGCCGGCAGCGCACCCGAACGGAGCACCATCTCGAGCTTCCGCGAGTCCCGGAGCTGGATCTCGGGATCGCTCGAGCCCATCGTGATCTGGGCGTGGCCACCCGTGATCGCCGTCAGGATCTCGGGGGCGCTCTCGACCTTGTTGTCGAGGATGATGGCGAACCGCTTCTTGACGTTGGCGGTGGTGATCTTGCCAAACACGGAGCCGCCCTGCTCCGTGAAGACCAGCCCGACGTTCCAGCCCCCGAGCGAGCCCTTGCTCTGATCGGGCTGGGCCCGTGCGTCGCGGAGCATGTCGCCGGTGATCTCGGCGCGGCTCTTGAGGAAGTACGTCCGCCACCCCGCGGGCCCCTGCTTCAAGGTCACCTCGTCGATCGTCTCGTACTCGAGGCCATAGCCGACCTCCCGGTCCGGCGGCAGCTGCAGGCTACCGACCCACTCCTTCAGGCGTTCGAGGGTGACCTTCGGTTCCTCGGTCTTGGGGATCGGCAGGTACGCGAAGGTGATCACCTTGACGATACGATCACCGTTCTCATCGACCCCGCTCGGGACCCGCTCCCGCTGGAATTCGAGCCCCTCGAGCGGCCAGGCCGCACCCTTCTTCTCGAGGTCGTTCTTGACCGGCCCGAAAAAGTCGAGGTCGTCGTCCAGTAGCTTGAACTCGAGGCGGGCAGTCTGGCTGATGACGTCGCGGATCTCCGCGAAGCTCCGCTCGTCCTCACCAGGGACCTCGACGATGATGTCCTCGGATCGGGTCGAGACAGCCGCCTCCTTGAGGCCGAGCTCATCCACACGGCGGAGAACGATCTCCTTCGCCTGAGCCACGGCGGTGTCGCGGATCTCGGACGCCGCCGCCTCCCGTACCGTGTAGATCGCACGGTTGCCGTTGACCTCGGGGTTGCCGAGGTCGGCGCGGAAATGGTCGCGGAAACGCGCATCGATGCGCGCCTCGACGTCAGCCAGGTCCGTGAAAGTGAGGATGAGCTGGTTCGCGGGCTGGCGTGGCGCCTCGACCACGACCTTCTCACGAAGCTGCTTCAGGACCTCCTCGGTCGGGGCCTGGTTGGCGCTCTGGAGGCCGTAGCTCGTGGCCAGAACCGCGCGCATCTCCTCGTAATAGCGGTCGCGTCGGTCACGGATCGCTTCGTCGACGTCGACCGTGTAGACGAGGCGAAGCCCGCCACGAAGGTCGAGGCCCCGTCCGAGCTTCATGTTGACGCGCGGAGGCAGCTCGGCGCGTGGTGCGCAAAGGTAGTCGGGGCAAGGGAGCTTGCCCCCCGTCATGTCGCCCAGCGTGGGCCACATCGAGAGGATGGCTACGAGCGCGAGCGACACGACCAGACCTGCCCGCATGCGCCAGCTGAAGTCGATGAGGTTGGTGGCGGCGAGGAGCGCCCAGATCGTGAAGATCCCGAGCACCGCCATCGCCCAGAAGGAGTCGAAGTAGGCGGAACCCGCCGCGGCTGCGGCGCAGCCAGCGGCGATCCAGAGCGCGTTGCGTCGAGGCCGTTGGAAGTACCCCAGCGCCGCCAGCAGCACGGCCAGGCTGGCGAACACGTAGGTGAGGATCTGGTTGACCTGGTTAGTCACGAGCTCGGCTCCCGCGGAAGGCGCGGCCTATTTCTTCTCGGGTTGATTGTCCCCGGTGTCGCGACCGAGAAGGGTCGTCTTCAGGACGTCCACCTTCACCCCTGCCGCGATCTCGAGCTTGGCATAGCGGTCGCCGATCTCGAGCAGCTTGCCGACGAGCCCCGATTGGGTGAGGACGCGGTCGCCCTTCTTGATCTCAGCGAGCGCCTTCTCCTGGCGCTTGGCCTGTGACCGGCTCATCCACCACATGAGGATGAAGAGGGGCGCGATCATGAGAAGCATCGGCAGCATCGGGCCGAACCCCGTCGTGTCGCCGCTGCCCGGTGAGGGCGCGGGGGTCGATGCCGGTGCGGGGGCGGGTTGACCGACCTCCGTCCGCACGGGCTGCTGAGCGGGGAGCTCCTGGAACGCGGAATAGGCCAATCGGATCTCCGGGAGGCGCGGCTATACCCACTTTGCGGGGGCCACGCAAGGTGCGTCCCAGCTGGGTACGGTCGGCTCTCCCCGCGACAACGTTGCTGGATCCGGGACGGAGGAGAGGGGTGAACAGGCGTTGAGGGGGCGCCCGATGCTCAGCGTTGTCTGCGGCCACGGCTTGACAGGCAAACGGGCGGCGGGTAGTGGTTGCGCCCCTCCTTGTCCGGCTCGGAACCCAACGTACGGTCCACCTCCTTCGGACCACAGGCGCGTAGCTCAGTGGAAGAGCACTACCTTGACACGGTAGGGGTCCGCAGTTCAATCCTGCGCGCGCCTACTACGGATTGTGATGTTGGGGTTTTTGTCTTGGGCTCGTTCGACGCCGGGGGGTGCGCTGTCCTCGGCACCGTGTTCGGCTCTTTCGGGCGCGCTGCGAGTCGATCCCCCCTCACCGCGTCGCGGTCATCCGCCATGGCAGTTTGACGCATGATGGTGTGGGGCCGCGGTGCGCTCGACACGGCACCATTCGCCGGGCAAATTGCCGGCGGACGGAGGGTGGGGAAGCGCGTCGTACACACCCGGGGGCCGTGCTCGTCGTTCGGTGCGGGCGCGGATGGATGGGGCCCGCCCCATTGGGTCGCAGACGCTAGTTTGATGGGCACGGGCGGCGCAGCACCGCTCGGCGTCCAGGGGTGAAGGTACTAGGCCAGGGAGACAACGCACGAATATGGCAATGGGGCGACGATTCAGCCGCGAACCGCGGGGGCCGCAGATCCGGATCAACCACCGAATCCGGGTGCCGGAGGTGCGCGTCGTGGACGAAGACGGGTCAAACCTCGGGGTGATCCCCACCGAGGATGCCCTCCGACGAGCCCAGGCGAAGGGACTGGACCTCGTGGAGGTGAACCCGAAGGCCTCGCCACCGGTCTGCAAGATCCTCGACTTCGGCAAGTACAAGTACGAGGAGAAGAAACGGCAGCGAGAGGCGAAGAAACGCCAGACGGTGGTCGAGGTCAAGGAGATCAAACTCCGTCCCAAGACCGACGACCACGACCTCAACGTGAAGGTACGTGCCGCCCGCAAGTTCCTGGAAGCGGGCAACAAGGTGAAGGTGATCTGCCGCTTCCGCGGTCGCGAGATCACCCACCCGCAGATCGCGGCCCAACAGCTCGAGTTCATCGTCGCCCACTGCGAGGAACTCGCCAACGTCGAGCAGCGGCCAACCATGGAAGGCCGCGCGATGACCATCATCATCTCGCCCAAACCCCAGGTCCTCCATCGCCTCGCCCAGGAGCGGGCAAAGCAGACCGAGGAGAAGGCACGCGCCGAGAAGTCCGGCCAGGTTCTCGATGACACCACCGGTGCTGGGGAGGATCTCGATGACGATCTCGACGAGGACGACGATCTCGACGAGGACGACGAGGACGACGAGGACGACGAGGACGACGAGGGCGACGAGGGCGACGAGGGCGACGCCGGCCCCGGCGAGGGCTAGCGCGGCGATCCGGTCGATCGCTGGGTCAGATCACTGGCCCGCTAGACCAGCAATCAGGTTGATTGCTGCGTCAAGTCAACAACCTAGAGCACCGAACCGGCGGCAGATCTCGCCCGAGGCGCCGTTGGAAACGTGCCCTCGCTGGGCATGGGTACGTTTCTAGCGGCGCCGTTGCTGTCGGCAACCTGATCGATGCTCTAGCCCATTTCGGGTGAACTCTCGACCGAGACTGGCGGGAAATTGCCGCCGGTCGGGGGCGACGAGCCCTCTGGTCGGAGTTGCTTCGGTTGGCTCGGTCCGCTGACTGCGCTGAGGCAGACCGGGGGGGACCGATGATCCTACCCGCTAAAAGCACCAGCGAAGTACGCGCCGACGAGGCCGCCGAGCAAGACGACAATCACCAGCAGAACAAGGAAGGTAGCGTTGGAATTCGAGGGCACGCGCCGCCGGTGGCTCGGCATGCGCGGCGGCTCTGACTCCTCGAGCTGGTCGGCAAGGGGTGGCTGTGAATCGGTAACGCTCCTCCGGCCGACACCCGTGTCCTCCTCGAGTGCGGCAAGGTTGAAGCGCTCGACGGTGGGCTGAGCGGCGGGGCCGCCGCGCGGTGCGCCGCCCTCGTTCTGACCGAGGTTTCCCAAGGTCGATGCCCACTCGTCGTCGCGATCGAATGCGTCGATCTGAAGCGGCGCCGAGCCCAGAACCCGGCCGTTCCCCCCGTCGGCGTCATCGAGCGAGCGGAACTCGAAGAGGACCTCTTCGATCATCAACCCGATGAGCGAAGCTTTTTCCCCGCCCTTCCGTCTGGTGCGCGCCGCGCGCTCCGTCGCCACGGGCTCGACCAGCTTCGCGATGTCGAAGGAGGACACCGCGCGATCGAGGTGGAAGAGCATGTTGTTGAGGTCTTCCCCGAACGCACGAGCGGTCTGGTAGCGATCCCGCGGATCCTGGGAAAGCGCCCGCGAAAGCACCCGCTCTATGTCCGGAGTGACCCGGGGATTGAACTGACGAATCGGGGGCACGGTCGCCGACTGAACCAGACGAACCGTCTCGAGATCCGAATCCCCCATGAAGAGGCGCCGACCCGCCAGGAGCTCCCAGAGGATGATGCCGACGGCGAAGACGTCCGTCCGCGCGTCGATCGTGCGCCCGAGGGCCGCCTCGGGGGAGAGGTAGCTGAACTTGCCCTTGATGATGCCGGGCTCGCTCCGTTCGAGCTGGCTGTTCGCCTTGGCAAGCCCGAAGTCGGTGATCTTGACCTCACCGTGCCGGGTGATGAGCACGTTTGGCGGCGACATGTCGCGGTGCACGATGTGCAGGTGATGCCCCTTGGCATCGCGCGCATCGTGGGCGTAGGCGAGTCCTTCGCAGATCCTCACGCAGATGAGGCAGGCTTCCTCCACGGGGATCTTGGTGCCGAGCCGCTTCTGGTGCTCGATGACGCCCTTCAGGTCCGCGCCGTCGACGTACTCCATCACGATGAAGTAGGTGTTGTCGCCGACGCCGATATCGAAGACCTGAACACAATTCGAATGGGAGAGGTGCGCGCTCAGCCGCGCCTCGTCGAGAAACATCCCGATGAACTGTTTCTTCTCCGAGAGGTGCGGAAGGACGCGTTTGATCGCGACTGTCTTCTTGAAGCCCTCGAGACCCGCACTCTCCGCACGGAAGACCTCCGCCATCCCCCCCGAAGCGATCTTCTCGATGACCCGGTAACGTTGGCTTTGCTGTGCCATCGATGGCTCGACGCTCAGCGCGAGAGGTCGCGCAGATGAGGCAAGCGCAAGCCTAGGGTCGCAGCTCGCAAGCGGTCAAGCGGAACGGCGGCTCCTCCACCAGCCGTGCCGCACCCACTGCCGAGTCGCATGGTGCTGGATCCCCAGGGTATCTGCGGCGGTTGTCGCCGGCACGGTGGACCGCTTGACCCGGGTGGGCTCTCCCCGTAGATCGCGCCCATGGTCCACGGTTCGCCGGCCACGGCCCGGCAGCGCGCGAGCCGGGATGCGGGGATCGGTCCCCATGGATCGTCCCGTAGCCCGCGAGGACGGCACATGCCCGTCGAGCACCTCGAACCGCCCGAGGAGACGTTGGCAGCCGACGAGAGACCGACCCCCGCTTGGTTCTCGATGGTCGGCCTCGGCGTCTTGGTCCTCGGCTCCTTCGTCCTGCTCGTCACGCAGACCAAGGCCGATGACGCGGAAGCGGTCGCGCCATCGGCCAAGCCACCAACGACCCGTCCATCTCCAGAGCCGGAACGACGGTTGACGGGGGGGGTGGCTCGTCGCCGAGCCCCACAGGTGCCGGACGCGAACCCTCGAGGCGCCGATCGAGGAAAGGGTGGAGACCCGGATACGCGAGAGCGGTCTGGTCCGACCCCTCCGATAGGCAGCACCAGGTGGAAACCCTCGTCTGCTCGCCCGGCTGGGGGAATCCGGCCCCCGGACTCCCGAGGGGTGCCCGCTCCAGGTGCCGAGCCACGCCCCGAGGTGGCTCCCCGTTTCGAGGCCCCCCCCTCTCCCCCCCGCGAGAACGTGCCACCCGCCAACCCATACCGGTAGGTGGCATTCGCGCCACGAAGTACGCGGGAGCCGAGGCCGAGTCTTTCCAGGTAGTCGGCGGTCGCGGGGAGCCATGGGTTCGGAACCGAAGGTTCGGGGATGAATGGGGCGATTCGGGCGGATCGCGTCGAAGGGGTTCGATTTCCCTTTCCGATGGTTGGGGATGGTGTAAAGTTTTCGCCCTTCATCCCGGGGCCGTAGCTCAGCTGGGAGAGCGCTTGACTGGCAGTCAAGAGGTCAGGGGTTCGATCCCCCTCGGCTCCACTTTCTATCCTCGATCGGTTGCTGCGGGGCGGTTCGGCAACCGGGCAGCTCCGGATCGAGAGGATGCCGTGAAGGTGGCAACGAACGCCATGACCGCGTTGCGTTGGTCGGTCTGGAGACGGAAGAGGTCAAAGACCGCGACATCGAGTTCGGGCCCTGCGAGGGCGGGATTGCACCTCGGGTCCTCGTTGGCGCAAAAAGCCGCGATCGCGCGAGCGACCGCCGCCACCCTCGTTCGGTCGGCGGACACCGGGGGCGGTGCGGGCAGCGCGCGGAGGTGCGACAGCTTGATCTGGGGGAACGCGGCCTGCCGTGCGTCTCGCTGCCGCGCGAGGTGGATGGCGCGATAAAGGGTACTGTTCAGGAGCCCCACCACCAATTCGGGGTCGAGCCCTTCGGTGGCGAACCCGGCGAGCAAGGTGTTGCGGAATGGGTATCCGGTGTGGCAGGCGGCTATGGGGAACGCGGCGGTCTGGCGCACGACGAAGTCGACCGCCGCGTACGAAGCACGATCACGAACCCGAACGCCCGCAGCGCGCAGACGGTCGCGGTCGTGCGCCAGGAACAGCCGCGGAGCGCGGATGAAGAAGGGGGTCACGTCCCGGCCTTCGAGCAGGGGAAAGTCGTGGAGCTCGTCCGGCTGCGAAGCGCGACGAAGCATCCCAGCCGTGACGACCCGATTGGTCTGGAACCCGAGCTCGCGGAAGGTCTCCTTGGGCAGGCGTGGCGCCTGATCGGCCGCGAGCACACAGTCAGGCGGCGCCACCTCGACGGCGACGGCGGCCGCGTGAGTCCGTTCCCGAAGGCGCCAGGGCCGAGCCGAGGCCACCGCCCGGGGATCTGGATCAGCCACGAGCACCATGCTCGGCTGCACGACGGATTCGAAGGCATCTTGCCCGAGCTCCATCAACGGTTCACGTAGGACGTGGCGCGCGGTGAGGGCCAGGCGGACGGCACGGTAACCATCGAGATCGGCCAGGGAGCTCGGGAGAATGAGCGCGACCACACCGTAGGGTGCGAGGGTCGCCGCTCTGGCCGCGAAGAGCCCGTGCAACGTAGGGTAGCCCCGCCATGCCGAATAGCGGCGCGAGAAGTAGGTCCTCACCGCGGGATCCAGGGCCTGGGCAGCGCGACCTGCAAACGCGACCCATGGCGGATTGCCGATGACGAGGTCGAAGCCAGGTCCATTGCGCCCGAGCGCGGCCACCTCGTATCCCCACTCGAACGGGACGGTTCCCGGAGGAGGCAACACCGGACTCGGGAGGCCGTCGATGAGCGCGTCGCCGCAGAAGAGACGACGCCGCAGCGACTCGGGCCGAAGGTTGGGGTCACCAGTGAACAGCCACAAGGCGGCCTCCGCGGTCGCGACCGCCAACGGGTCGAGATCGCACCCGTAGAGGATGTGGCTCGCGACCGCACCGCGTGCCGCGTGGAGGCTCGACTTCGGAGGTACGTGACCGGCCGGCGTTCGCGAGGTGGCAACGTGGAGTGCCGCCGCCAATCGCCGACAGAGCTCGATGAGGAAAACGCCCCCTCCCATCGCCGGGTCACACGCCCGTACCGCGAGCAACGCCGCAGCCCGTGCGGGGGGCTCGAGCGCGGAGACCTCTCGCTCCAGCGGGGCCAGAGCCAAGCCGATGACGCTGGCCGCCAGCGCAGAGGGCGTATAATAGCTCCCGCTCCGCCTGCGACGCGACGGGCGGGCGGTGCCACCTGACCCGCCGTGCTCGATACGAAAGTCGACGAGCCGCTCCTGGATCGCACCGAGGAGCTCGGGCGTTCGAGCATCGTCCGCGACGGACATCGGAGGGGCCAGTCCGAGGAGCCGGTCCTCGGCGGGTAGGACGAGGGCCAAAAACGCCGGGTCCTCGGCGAGAGGGAAGGCTTCGGGTTCGAGGAGTCGGAGTCCACGCGGGTCCCGACCCTGTTCGGCGGCAGCCCTTCGCAGAATCGAACCTAGCGCCCATGCCACGAGGGAATCGCGCAATGCTTGCCCAGGTCCGCCACCTGGTCCCACCAGCCATCGTCCGCTGGCGACGGCTCGCCCCTCGAGCTCGTGGAGAAGCGCAGTGATGGCACCAACGGGAGGGTCACCAGCAGAGCGGCTCGGGCAAGACCGCGCGTTGGTCACCTCGACACCAGTCGGGCAGCCAGATCGAGCGCGGCGAGCATCCCATTCGGACTCGCCGTTCCTTGCCAGGCGATGTCGTAGGCGGTGCCGTGATCCACGCTGGTGCGCACGACCGACAATCCCATGGTGACGTTCACCGCGGACCCGAAGGCGACGAGCTTGAGCGGGATGGTGGCTTGGTCGTGGTACATCGCGACCACTCCGTCGTAGGTCCCAGAGTAGGCCTTGCGGAAGGCGGTCTCTGCGCCGATGGGCCCCTCGATGGTTGCGGTAGCGCCGAGACGACGGCGGGCCGCCCGCAGCCCGGGCAGGATGGCCTGTCGTTCCTCGTCCCCCATGAGCTCGGTCTCTCCGGCGTGGGGGTTGAGGGAGCAGACAGCTAGCCTTGGTCTTTGCCGATCGAGCGCCAGGAGGAGGCGCCCGAGCCAGTAGGTGGCGAGTGAAACCGAGGTCGCATCGAGCCGCCGCGGGAGCTCGGAAATGGCAAGGTGCGTCGTGGCGAGGCTGGTGACCAAGCGCGGAGAGGCGAAGCACATCACGGTGGCCCGAGCTCGATCGCGATCACGCAACCACTCGGTATGCCCAAGGAATCGGGCGGCGTCGGGAGCCCCGGATCGGGCGATCAGCGATTTGCTCACCGGACCGGTCACCAGGGCGCGCCCTCGACCTCCCCGAGCGAGATCGAGGGCGGCATTGACGTAGGCCAACTGGGCCCTTCCGCTCGCTCGCGTGGGTTTGCCGGGAACCCGATCACGGGGCGAGAGGCCGGTATCCACCTGGAGAAACGCGATCCTCCCGGATGGCGGTGGACCCCCGGTGAATCGGACGAACCGGCGGACCGAGACGCCAACCAGCTCAGCAGCCGCGTACAGGGTGGCCTCGTCACCCACGATCACGCAGGGGAGCCGGCGACGACGAGCGGCCGCCATGACCGCCACCTCCGGTCCGACACCCGCCGGACAACCCATCGAGATCACCAGCATGCCGCGCCCCGTTTCTCGGACGGGGACAGCGAATACCCCATCTTGACCAGCTCGGCCAACGCCGTTGCGCGTTTTTCTAGGGTCAGACCTCGTCGTCGAGGGCGGGCGACGAGGAGTTCCCCGGCGGCTCGGAGAGATGGCGCGAGTCGTCCTGGTCGGGTCCCTTGAGCTTGTACCCCGAGCCGCGGAGGGTCTCGAGCGGCAGGGCGTCGCCGAGCTTGGCTCGCAGCCGCCGCACGTGGATATCGACCGTTCGGGGCCCTCCGTCGTACCGGTTGCCCCACACCCGGGCAAGGAGGTGATCGCGGGAGAGGACCCGCCCGCGCCGTTCACAAAGGTAGGCGAGGAGCGCGAATTCCTTGGCGGTCAGGGCGATCGGTCGCCCGTTGAGGGTGACCTCGTGGGCAGCGCGGTCGACCACGATCCCGCCAACCTTCTGCCGCTCGTCGGTGGCGAACTCGCTCCGCCGCCACTCGAGCATCCGGATGCGGGAATAGAGTTCTTCGGGGACGTACGGGTGGAGCACGAAATCGTCGAACCCAGCGGAGGGCTCGATACGAGCCACCTGGCCGACCGTGACCGCAACCAACGCCCCCACGTTGTCGAAGTAGGCCTCCTTGCGCACGGCTCGGAACGCGGCTACGGCCAGGTCAGGCCGATCGAGCGCCTCGAAGAGGAGTGCTCGGGGGCGAACGTTCTCCGTCTCGTCGTCATCGTCGATCAGATCGATGGGGTCGTCCCACAGGTCGAGCGTCCGCACGTTCGCGCCGAGCAGTCCCAGAATGGCCGCCGCCCCGTCCTCACGCTCGAGCAACGGTCCATGGCCGATGACGGCGACGAACGTCCGCTGCAAAGTCATGGCGTCTCATCCAATCTCCGTTCTAGAAACGGTGATCTTCGCGATCTTGACGGTGGGGCAACCGACCCCCACCGGGATGTTCTGTCCGTCCTTCCCGCAGGTCCAGAAACCTTCGGAAACCGCGAGGTCATGTCCCAGCATCGTTACCTCCCGCAATGTTTCCGGACCGTTGCCGAAGAGCTTCGCCCCCTTCACCGACCACCTCGCTCTCTCGCCCTCGATACGGTGGGCCTCGGTGAACGAGCAGAGGACTTCCCCGTTCGAGATGGCCTCCTTTCCGTCTCCGAAGACCCGAAGGTAGATCCCTCGGCGGGCGGAACCCATTCTTCGTCTTCGGGTCCTGGGGCCCAGCCAAGGCATCGTGTTCGTCATCCGGGGCAACGGCACGGCGCCGAAGGCCTCGCTGCGACCGCTTCCGGTCGGCGTCACCCCGAGCGGGCGAGCGCCGAGAGATCCTGGAGGGCAGCCCGCGGCACCCTGGCTTCGAGTAGCATGGCGGTGGTCCGCGCGGGCAGGTGGGGCGGCACGTCGGTAGTACGGCTGCGGGACGATCGAGACGCTGGTGACCCGGAGCTCTCACAGCGGCGTGACTGTAAAGGACGTCACCAGAGCAGAAATCCTCCCGACTCGACGCGGCCGGCAGCAGGAGAAGCCTTGCTCGGATCCGGAGCATCCCGGTAGTCTGCCCGCGATGCTCGACCCCGGCGGGCTGTTGGTCCACATAGTGGCACACCTGCTCCGGATCGGTCCCGTTGCGGTGGGGGTCAGGAACCGGCAGCCATCTGGGAGGCCCAGACCAGGGATCAGGCTGTTTGCTGCGACAAATCAACGGCCTAGGGACTTGCGTCCTCCGAAGCCCGCCCAGCACGAGCGAGGCGGGCGAGGAGGTGGGGTATCGCACCGGATGCAGATCTCACCTGGGGCGCCGCTGGAAACGCACACCGGTCACCACCCGCACCGCATTGCGACGTGGGGGCCCGGGCGACGCGCGGCCCCGGCCCCGCACGGAGACCCAAGCCGGGGGCGCCGCGCGTCGTGCCCCGCTCGGCTCCGCCGAGCGGGCAAGCCTGGGGCTGATTTTGGGTGCGTTTTTGGCGGTGCCTGTGGGGTTGCCAACCGGATCGGTGCTCTGGTCCTGCGGGCCTCGAATCCACCTCCCTCTCAGGTGGATTCGAGGTGTGGCGCCATCGCTGTCGCACGGGGTCCTTCCGCGGCGTCTCCCGCGGGACCCACGCCGGTACCTCGTGCAGATAGAGGTCACGCATGGCACAATCGTGGTCGCTGTTGGCGTGGTACCCCCGCCCCGTCATCGGCGCGATGGCTCGACGCTTGGCGAACGGTCCGCCCAAAGCCGCGCCCCACGCTCCCGCCATCACTGACTCCCTCAACTCGACCACGCTCCAAGTGGATCACTTCGCGGCCCCCACTCCTCCGTAGCCAGCGCCCCCGGTAGACCCGGCCGTTCCCGCCAACACTTCCCCTTCCCCCTCTCCCCCTGAGCCTCGGATCCACTCGTGTCGCGAGCGCGCGCGGGACAAATGTTTCTCTACTCATCCTTGCGGCCAAAACACGCGATCGCTCCGCGTCTCTTCCCTCGAACGGGAAGTTATTCGCGAGCCATCAACACCTCCCCTGCCGTTCCCTTGGGGTGCCAGGATGAGCCCACCGCCTTGACCGAAGGCCTTGGATTAATATAAAATTTTCCGCCCGGGTCGGTATTTGCGCCGCTCCGGAACGCCCGTTCAGAAAAGCAGTGGCGACCGAACGCGAGAAGATCCTCCAGACCGCCCAGAAGTACGTCGACAAGAAGCAGTTCGACCGAGCGATCAAGGAGTATCAGAGAATCATCCAGCAGGATCCGAAGGACGCTCGGACGCTGCTGAAGATCGGTGACCTGCAAGCGCGAATGCAGGCGTACGCCGACGCCATCGCGACCTACGATCGGGTGGGCCAGCATTATGCCGCCCAGGGCTTCGCGCTCAAGGCGATTGCGGTCTACAAGCAGGTTCGTGAGCTCATCCGGACCCACGCACCGGAGCTGGCGGATCGCTACGGACACGTCGCGCCGAAGCTAGCCGAGATCTACACCCAGCTCGGCCTCTCCGGAGACGCTCTCAATGCGTGGGACGAGGTGGCAACGCGCTACCAGCACGCGGGCCGTGATCGCGAGGCCATCCAGGTCTTCGAGAAGATGGTCGAGATTGACGGCACGAACCCCTTGCCGCGGGTGCGGCTGGCGGAGGCGTGTTGCCGAGTCCAGGAGCTCGACCGAGCCATCTCCTCGTTCTGGAGCGCCGCGGAGCTGCTCCTCAATCTGGGCCGCGCCGATGACGCATTGAAGGTGATTGAGCGGATCCTGCACTTCCGCCAGGACCCGAAGTACGCGCGTGTCGCCGCCGAGCTCTACCTGCAGCGCGGGACACGGGAAGACGCCCTCCTTTCCCTAGCGAAGCTGCAGATCTGCTTCCAAGCAAACCCGAAGGACCTCGACACACTGGCGCTGCTCGCGCAAGCGTTCGTGCTCATCGACGCACAGGCGAAGGCGATCGAGGTCTACAAGGAGATGGCGCGGATCGCGCGCGAGCAGGGACGCCAGGACATCTTCGACCGATTGGTAGCCCACCTCAGATCCATCGCACCCCAGGACGAGGGGATCGCGGCGCTCGAGAGCCTCGCCCCTCGCGGGACGTCGATCAGTTCGTCGTTCGCACCGCCGAGTTCGTCGTTCGCACCGCCGAATTCTTCTTTCGCGCCACCCAGCGCGTCGCCAGCCCGAGCACCTTCCTCGTTCCGGAGCGAGCCCCCATCGAGCCTCGACGATGCGGAGGTCGAGATCATCGAGGAGGATGGCATCGACAGCGACGCGGTGATCGTCGACGACGACGCCATGGCGGCGGAGGAGGTCCAGACGACGGCCGAGGAGTTTGACCGGACCGGACACATCCGCAAAGCCTTGGTCGATGCCGAGTCCTTCCGCCGACTCCGCCTCTACTCGAAGGCAACCGAGGTCCTCACCATCGCGCTCGAGCTCGATCCACGCGCAATCGAGGTACGCAACGAGCTCCGGAAGATCCACGAGGAAGCCAGGAAGCCAGAGGCAGCAGCGAACGAAGCGGCGGCCGTGGCGACGCTGGAGTTCGAGGCGGGTGACTACGAGGCCGCCAAGGCGAGCGCTCGCGATGCGCTGCGTTTGGTGTCGGACCACCCGGGGGCGATGGGCATCCTGGCGGCGCTGGGTGAGCCCATGGTGGCGACCTGGGAGTACTCGAGCCAACAGCCGCCCGCATCGTCGACCCAGGGCTACGATCCCCAGGCCCCGTTGCCGTCCTATGACCTCGAGGAGATCAGCGCTGCCGACGCCTTGAGCAACGAGCTCGGAGTCGACGACCCATTCGGAGAGCTCGGAAACGCCCCGCTCCCGAGCTTCCCGTTGGGGGGTGACGACGAGGCATACCCGGGAGAGGCCGAGTACCCCACGGCCGCGGCGAACCCGGACTATCCGCGTGGGTTGTCGCCGCTGCCTCCACCGCCAATGCCGCAGGTCCCTGGCGCCAATGGCCAGTTCTATCCCCAGGCCTACGGCCAATACCCCCAAGGCTACGATCGGCAGGCCTACGGCCAGTACCCCCAGGGGTACGACGCGGAGAGCGATCCCTACGCGATCCCGGAGGTCGGTGGCGGGTACGATGCGGACGCTGGTGGGTATGGCGTCCCCCCTGCGGATGCCAACCATGACGCCCTCGAGGAGGCGCTGGAGGAGGCCGAATTCTTCGCGAGTCGTGGCCTCTACGATGACGCCAAGGCGATCCTCCAGGATCAGCTCGCCCGCACCCCGAACCACCCCTTGGTGCTCGAGCGCCTACGCGAGATCGACCAGCCAGCGCACGGCGCTGGCGAGAGCGGGACCATCGACCGCTCGCTCCTGCAGGTATCGCACGGGGAACCAGCGCACGGACCCGATCTGCGCGGGAATGCCTTCGAGATCGCAGCGTCGCTGGGGGCGGTCGAACCGCCACCGGAGCGGGGAGGCAGGAAAGCCGGGCACGGCGAGATCGATGTGGATCAGGTCTTCGCTCAATTCAAGGAGGGGGTCCGAGCACAGGTATCCGAAGGGGATGCTTCGACCCACTACGACCTGGGCGTTGCGTACAAGGAGATGATGCTCCTGTCCGACGCGGTGGCGGAGTTCGAACTCGCGGCACGCGACCCGGATCGCGAGTGCACCTGCTATGCCATGATCGGGATGATCGAGCTCGAGCAAGGGAACCTCGACGCCGCCGAAGCCGCCTACAAGCGCGGCTTTGACGCCAAACGGAAGACCGTCGATCAGGAGATGAGCCTCTATTTCGACCTCGGGATCGTGATGGAGATGAAGCAGCTCCCCGAGGAGGCCCTCTACTACTTCCAGAAGGTCGCGCGCCGTGATCCCGCCTACCGGGACGTGTCGGATCGAATCGCGGAGCTGCAACGAGCCCTCGGCCGTTTCCACCAAGCTCCGCCCCGCACCACCACCGATGACGACGAGTTCGACGCGGTGTTCGATGACCTCTTCGAGAGCAAGAAGTGAGGGACCCCGTTCCTGACTGAGCGGGGTGAACGGACTGTTCGCCGTTCGGCGGGTCTACTTGGCGCTCGGCGGTGGCTTGGCCGGGGCCGGCACGGTTCGGGGCGCTGCCGTGGGTGCGGTAGCCGCAGGTTTGCCCGATGTCTCGCCTCCGCCCTCGTTGTACAGACGAATCACATGCTCAGTCAGATCGAGGTCGCCCCGGAAGTACGGGACCGCCTGCTTGTCCACCACTAGGTCGTAGCCGTCGCGCCGCGCGATCCGCTCGATGATCGTCATCGCCTTCACGTAGATCGGCTGGGTCAGCTCGTTCTGCTTCTGCTGGAGCTCCTGGTTATACTCGACGAATTTCGACTGCAGGTTCACGACTTCCCGCTGCCAGTCCTCAGCCCGCTTCTGCAGCGCCGCCTTGCTCAGAACCCCCCGCTGGCGCTCGATGTCCTCCTTCTCCTTCTGCAGCTCGTCCTGCTTGCGGTCGAGCTCGCGCTGCCGACTGTCGAAGAGCTTCTTCAACGTTGCCTGGGCGCGGAGGCCATCCTCGGTCTCCATGATGGCCTTCTGGGTATCGATCACCGCCACCTTGGTTTCGGCGTGGGCGCGGGGGGCGTTGATGGTGCAGACCAAAGCCACGACGACCGCGGCAACCCAGGCGGGCAGGCGAAAGGGACTCATGGCGGCGGATTAGCCTCGTCCGCCCTGCCGGTCAAGGATCGGACCTCCACTATCACCCACCCGCGGTGCCGGCGCCTCGCGGGGGAAGGTGGGGCCATCACACGATGATGCAATCATCCGTTGGAGCGGCGTCGTCCGAGAGGATGCTCGTGGTCTCCTGGTCGCGGCGCACGGCGAGGTCGTAGAGCTCGGTCAGCACGGCGGGATGCTCCTTGACCAAGTCCAGAAAACCATCTCGCGGAAGGTGAAGCGTCACCGTGGGCACCTTGGCCACGACGTCGGCCCCGGCCGGGCGACGGAGCACCAACCCCATCTCGCCCACTACCTCCCCCACCCCGAGGTCGGCCAGGTGGGTCGTGTCGTCGCCGTCTCTGTGCAAGACCTCGACCTCACCCGAAGCGATGAGGTGAAGCCCGTCCGTCTCCTCCGCCTGCGTGATCAGGCGTTGGCCCGTCTCGTAGGTGCGGGTGACGAAGCGCACCATCACCGCCAACCGATCCGCGGCGTCGATCGCCGAGAACACCGCGCTCGTCCGCACCAGGTTCGACACCATGCGCCCACGGCAGTGGGCAGCGATCTCCACCCCCACCTGAGGCTGGCGCTCGGCAACCGCATCGAGCGCAGCCTGACCGGCAACCAGAATTATCGAAGGCCGTAGCGCAACCACCCGGGCTGCCCTCGGGGCTCGAGAGAGGAGGGCCATCTCGCCGAACAAGGCCCCCGCCCCCAGCCGGGCGAGGACGGTGTCGCCAGTGCGCCGCGAACGAGAGACCTGGAGCTCACCGCGCACCACGACGAACGCTTCGGCGCCGATCGTGCCCTGCTCGATCAGGACGGTGCCGGAGTCGACGTAGATCACGTCGAAGACCTCGACGATAGCCCGCAATCCGGCGTACTCGAGGGACGAGAATAGCACCTGCGACTGCACACCACAGCGCTTCCCGTCTGCTCGCCGCTGGGCCCGAGCCTCGACGGCACGCCTGACGGCACGCTCCGTCTGCTCGATCGCGGACTCGCGCGGGAACGGCTCGACGACGCCAGGGATCATCGACGGCGGCTCATGTCCGCGGGGTAGTAGGAGGTCGGAGCCCCGCGCGAAGGTACGCGCCAGCCGCTCGTACTGGAGACTCGGATCCTCACCGAGGTCGCGGAGTTCGCGGCAGGCCGCCACCGCCACGGGAAGATTGCCCGTGTCGAGGGCGACATCGACGGCCGCGACCAACGATCGAGCGGCAGTCTGGTCGCGACCGAGGCCTCCAAGGCAACGGCCGGTGACCAGCAACGCCGCTGCATCATCCGGTTCCGCCGCGACACGCGCGCCGATCCAGACGAGTCCATCCTCGAGTTTGCCGGCAAGCACCGCCGCAATCGCTCGATCGACGGGCCCGTGAGGCGCTCCGGGTCCTGCCCGCTCGATGGGCACCGACACCATACCGGCACCATACACGAAAAATGTGGGAGCCGAACCGAACCGCAACGCCACTGTGCGCGAGCGGGATCGTCAGCCGGCCGACCGCACACCGAGCGGAGCTCCGCCCCGGCCCAAGCGCCGCGTGCCTGCGAGGTCGTCGCCATGTCGAGCAGAAAGCCGGCTCGGTGCTGCAGGTTGGCGGTTTTTCGCGACCACCAACCTGACTGCCGGTCTAGCGGCCTCCCCGAACGACGATTCGCCAAGTCCAACGGCGAAGCGGGAAGGCCCCGAAGACCGTTGGCGATCGACCCCAGACCAGAGCGCAGCGCGACCGAATCGGGAAGAACGCTCCCGACCCCCACCATCCTGCAAGGGCGGTGGCAGGCCTCCGAACCCCCGGTTCGGGTGGAGGGGCGGGATCCCCCAGCGAGTGATCATTCGGAATCGTCCCGGGAACGCGCGAAGGCGGTCGAGACGGCATCTGCGGCCGCACCCACCAACGGGACCACGGTCGCGTAGTCCATGCGCGAGGGTCCGATGATCCCGACCACCCCAGCGGGCGGGCCAGCATCCTCGCTGTAGGGCGCAGCGACGATGCTCAGGGTGGAGGGCGATCCCGTCACCTCTTCGTCGAAGAAGACCTGAACGCGCGTGGAGGCGAGGGTTTCGTCGAGGAGAGCCACCAGACGCGCCTTGTCCTCCAGCACGCGGTAGAGCTCTCGAAGCTCGTCGGAGCCTGGCGTGTCGCTCCGCTCGAGCAGCCGCGAGACGCCCTCCACGACCAGTTCCGGACGCCGATCCGCGTCCCGGAGTGCCCCCTCTACCAGCCGGAGACCGAGGCGATTCGAGATCGCCAGCTCATCCTGACTCCCCGCCAGGCGGGCCGCGAAGTGGTCGCGCAGCGCCCTCAGGGTCCGTCCCTCGACCACCTCCTCCAGGATCCGGTGGATCCGTTCGAGCTCGTTTTCATCCAGAGACCGCTCGATGCGCAAATATCGATTCTCCACCGCTCCATCGGCGAACACGACGACCGCCAATGCCTCGCCGGGACGGGTGATGATGAAGCGGAGCTTGCGCAGCGCTCGGGTAGCGCTCCGTGGCCGTGCCGCCACGGCAGGCGAGCCCGTGAGGTCGGAGAGCAGACGCCCACTCTCCCGTACGATATCCGAGCCGGGCGGGAGCCGAGCGAGCCAGCCATCGATACGGGCGGTCTGGGTACCGTCAAGCTTCTGCAACCATAGGAGGCCATCGATGAAGTCGCGAAAGGCCTGCGCGGTTGGCACGCGACCGGCAGAGGTGTGAGGCTGGGCAAGGAATCCATCGTCCTCGAGATCCGAGAGGACGTTGCGAATCGTCGCTGGGGAGAGGTCGAAACGATACTTGCGCTGGAGCGTGCGGCTCCCGACGGGCTCGCCGGTCGCGATGAATTCCGTCACCACCGCGTGGAGTACGGACCGCGCGCGTGTGGAAAGGAGGGCCACGGTTCGGTTCATTGTTGCGCCGCCGAGCACGGCGTCGGACCAGGGAAATAGCGTAGCAGTCCCCCGCGCTTTCTCTAGCTTCCCCCGGCGGGGAGTCCCGCTCGGGAGAAGCAGGGCGAATTCCTTGACAGTTTTTCCGTGCCCTCGGATGATCCGCGTGCCGGCTCACTGCACTCTGGAGGCCCCGTGACCACGACCGTTCTGGCCGTAGACGACAGCAAGACCATTCGTCGGGTCTTGGAGATCACCTTCGCGGGTGAGGAATTCCGCACGCTCCTGGCGGATAGTGCTGGCGATGCACTATCGAAGTTGGGTCGGGAAAACCCCCACATCGCGGTGGTGGACGCGATCCTCGGTGCTGAGAGCGGGTACGATCTCTGTCAGCAGATCAAGGAGCGCTCCCCGCACCTCCCGGTGGTCATTCTTTCGAGCAAGCAGCACCCGTTCGATCGAGCTCGCGGCGCCAGCGTCGGTGCGGACGACTTCATGGACAAGCCGTTCGATACCCAGCAGCTGATCGACAAGGTCACCGCCGTCCTTCGCAAGGCCGCGATGACCCCAGCCGATCGCGGCACACCCGCCCCCGCCCATCTAGAGCGGCCAGCCGCTGCGCCGGCCGCTGCCCCGGTGGTGCAACGTGCCCCAGCTCCCGCTCCTCGCCCTGCGAGCCCGGCCGCTGCCCCTGTGGGCGCGGGTGTTGGCCGGCTGGGCCAGCCGGCCCCGTTCGCGACCGCAGCCCGCCCAGCTCCAGGCCCCGGAGCAGCTGGTGGACCAGTGACTCGGCCGGGCATCGGATTGGGTGGGATGGGCGGTCGACCTGCCCAACCATCCCCGGCAGCTCAACCGCGGGCCGCGGCGCCGGTCGTGGTGGGGACGGGCAGAGCCGCAGGCGCGGGTGCACCCGCGGCGGCCCCTCAGCCGACGCCTGCCCAGCAGCCTCCGGCGCCCCGGCCCGGATCGGCTCCCCAGGCATCTCCTGGCCCGGTCGCGCCGCGTTCACCCGCCGCCCCAACACCGCCCGCCGCGACCCCGCTTGCGGCGGCGGCGGTCGGCGTGCCCGCGGTCGTGTTGCCCGAAGGCCTCCCCGCGAAGCTCGAGCAGCTCGGCCTGAGCGCTGATCAGGTGAAGGGCGTGCTGGCCATCTCGCGGGAAGTCGTCGAGGCAGTGGTGTGGGAGGTGGTGCCTGTCCTCGCCGAGACCCTGATCAGGGAAGAGATCCGCCGGCTCACAGCCGAGTAGCCGCCTCAAGATCGTCGGTGGAGTTCAGGGGCGAGGGTGCTATTCCGTTCACCCCATGACCGACCTTCCCAAGGCCTACGAGCCTGCTGCCGTCGAGCCCCGCTGGTATGACTTTTGGGTCCAGGAGGGAGTATTCCGCGCGAGTCTCTCTCCGAGCGACACCCGAGCCATCTACGCGATTTCCATGCCGCCCCCCAATGTAACGGGGTCGTTGCACATGGGGCACGCGCTGTTCGGGACGCTGCAAGACGTCCTCGTCCGTCACCAGCGCATGCTTGGGAAGAATACCCTCTGGCAACCTGGCATCGATCACGCCGGAATCGCGACCCAGACGGTCGTCGAGCGGCAGTTGAGACGGGAGGGGACCAGCCGCCACGATCTCGGCCGGGCGGAATTCATCGCCCGGGTTTGGCGCTGGAAGGAGGAGAGCGGCGGGCGGATCAGTGAGCAGATGCGGGTACTCGGCTGTAGCGCCGACTGGGAGCGCCTCAAATTCACCATGGATCCGGATCTGTCGCGGGCGGTGCGCGAGGCCTTCGTGCGGCTCCACGCGGAGGGGCTGATCTATCGCGACACGCGACTAGTGAACTGGGACGTCGAATCGCAGACCGTGCTGTCCGACCTCGAGGTGGAGAGCGAGGAAGACGTCCAGGGCGAGATGTACGAGTTCGCCTACCCGGTCGCCGAGCCCGACCCTGGCCAGGGCGTGACCGAGCTGGTCGTGGCCACGACGCGTCCTGAAACGATGCTCGGCGACACTGCCGTCGCCGTCCACCCCGATGATCCCCGATACCTGCACCTCCACGGCAAGCGGTTGAAGCACCCGTTCGTCGATCGTGAGATCCCGATCATCACGGACGCCATCCTCGTCGACATGGCATTCGGCACGGGAGCCGTGAAGGTGACGCCAGGCCACGACTTCAACGACTTCGCTACCGGCAAACGCCACGGGCTGGCCGAGATCAACATCCTCAACCTGGACGGTACGCTCAACGCCGAATGCGGCGAGTTCGCAACCCTCGATCGTTTCGTGGCCCGAAGAGCGGTCAAGGCGCGCCTCGCGGAGCTCGGCCTGGAACGCGGCTCGAAGCCGCATACGATGACGCTCCCACGGTCGCAGCGAACCCACGCCATCGTGGAGCCGATCATCAGCACGCAGTGGTTCGTCCGCACGGGCCCCCTGGCAGAGGCTGCCCTTGCTGCGGTGCGGGAGGGACGGACGGAAATCGTGCCGGCCGAATGGGTGAAGACCTACGAGCACTGGCTCGTGAACATCGTCGACTGGTGTATCTCGCGGCAGCTGTGGTGGGGTCACCAGATACCCGCCTTTCACTGCTCCCTCTGCAAGCACGTCACGGTGACTCGGGAGGAGCAGCCGGCAGAGTGCGAGCGGTGCGGCACCCCACACCCCAAGCAGGATCCCGACGTGCTCGACACCTGGTTCTCGAGCGCGCTCTGGCCTTTCTCTACCCTCGGCTGGCCGGAGGAGACGGAGGCACTCCGGCGCTTCTACCCCTCTAGCGACATGGAGACGGGATACGACATCCTCTTCTTCTGGGTTGCTCGGATGATGATGATGGGCCTCCACTTCATGGGTGACGTTCCGTTCCGCCGTATCCTCCTCCATGGAATGGTGGTGGACGAGAACGGCGACAAGATGAGCAAGGTCAAGGGCAACACCCTCGACCCGCTCGACCTCGTCCAGGGGGCGGATTTCGAGACGGTGGTCCAGAAGGCGCTCCCTGGAGCGCCGGTCAAGGAGGCGCTTGCCAAGTTCAAGAAGGCGTACCCCTCGGCGGCGCAGATGGGCACGGGCTTCCCTGCCTTCGGTGCCGATGCCCTGCGCATGAACCTCTGCAGCTACTCCCCGCAGGCCAAACGGATCGCGCTGTCGCCGAAGCGACTCGAGGGATACCGCAACTTCTGCAACAAGCTCTACAACGCTGTTCGGTTCGCGCTCGGGAGCATCGACAACGTTACGCTCGACGGAGCGCCGCCGGCGGCGCCCGTTCTGCTAGCAAACCGCTGGATCCTCTCCCGCCTCGCAGAGGTAGTGGAGGGGAGCACCCGAGGCATCGTGGAGTTCCGCATCGACGAGGGCGCCGGCGCGCTCTACCACTTCGTCTGGGATGAGCTTTGTGACTGGTTCATCGAGCTCTCCAAGCCCGTGTTCGCGCAGGGCGCGGACGCCGAGAAGGCCGAGACGGCAGCCACCCTCGCCCACGTCGTCGAGACGACGCTGCGAGCCCTGCACCCGTACATGCCGTTCATCACCGAGGAGCTCTGGCAGCGCGTGCCCAGGCCCGCGTCACGGCCCCGCTCGGTCGCGCTCGCCCCCTACCCCACCGCGGCAGATGGTCGCCTGGATGTGGGTGCCGAGCGCGATTTCTCCGTGGTGGCGCAGGTGATCTCGGCGATCCGGTCCGTACGCAGCGAGCATGACCTGACCAGAGCGCGGGTAGCGGTCGAGCTTCGCATGAGCGACGCCGCGCTGCGGGAGATGGTGGCGCAGGAGGTCAGGTTCATCGAGGCCCTTGCCCAAACGGCGGGCGCACCGACGATCGCGGCCTCGGGCGGGCCACGGCCCGCTGGGAGTGTGCTGGCCGTGGCCGGCCCCGTGGAGGCACTGGTGGCGCTCAAGGGCCTCGTCGAACCCGCCAAGGAGGCCGAACGCATCGCGCGGGGTTTGAAGAGGATCGAGAAGGACCTCGACGTGCTCGCCAAGCGCCTGCAAAACCCGAGTTTCGTCGAGAAGGCTCCCCCCGAAGTCGTCGCCGAGGTGCGCGCCCAGCAGGCGGCGGCCGAGGTCCAGCGGGAACGGCTGCACGAAGCGAGAGCGTTGCTCGCGGAGCTGTAGGCGCTCTGACCGAGGCCGCGTTGGCGACCTGCCACCACTGCCGGAGGCGCCACCGCGACCGCCCCGTCCGGGGTGGGCGGCCCGCTCGAACGACGGACTCTTCGCGACCGCGCCCCGACCGTCCGCTCATGAACGACGCGGAGCCGTCTCATGGCAGAAGAGAGTGCCCGAGGGTTCCGCGTGCCTTCTGCTGACTGGAGCACCAGTCAACCTGATTGCTGCTCTAGCCAACAAGCCGACCGGAGCCGCGGCTCTGCGGCGGCGCCCGGCCCCACCCCCGGCTCCCCCACCGTTGTTCCTGGCGGCCCGCCTATCGCGGTGGCTTGGACGCCGCGGCCGCCGCTGGGGATGGGAGCTCGACCGCAAGGAGGAGCGGGTCGAGCGTCACGCGCGGTTCGAGCCCGCGCGCGACCGAATACGTGAAGCTGGCGGTCACGGCGCCAAGGGGCACGGTGCCGCGCGCCACGATGCGCGCGCTCTCGGCCCCGACCAGGGCCGCGATCTCCGCGTTTGGTGCGGGCCGCGCGCGCTCCACACGAGCGAGACACCAGGCCGCGCCGCGACAGCGGTCGGCAGCTTCGATCGCCGCGAGCTCCCGCATCCAGAGCCCGTGCCACAAACCGACCCCGACCGCGACCTGCCCCTCGATCTCTTCCGCGAACCCGGCAAGCTTCTTCGCGTACTCCGCGCGCTCGGCGCCCGTGGTCGCGCGAGCGCGAAGCACAACGAGGTATGCGCGAGCGATCGCGGCGAGATCGATCTCGGTCGACGTTCCTGGGCCGATCTCCGGTTCAGCAGCAGGGGCGAGCAGGGTCATCGCCTCCGCCGGGCGACCCGTGCGGGCCAGCGCGCCAGCCCGGTCGAGCCGCAGGCGAAGCCAAGTGGCACGGGGAAGCGATGGTTGCTCGAACTGCGTCGCGACCTGATAGAGCTTGGCATAATCCGTACCGCCCCCACGCAGGGCAGCGTCGGCCTCCGCTATCACCAAAACCAGCTGGGACCGATCGGTGCCCGGCGCGGGGTCGTTGATGACCTCGAGGAGGCCGGCGCGGCCCCGCTCGGCCGCCTCCGGGTCGTCGTGCGCGACGCCGCGCCACAGCTCCAGAGCGGCTCGGGTCACACGGTAGCGGCGATCGATCCGGGGTGGCAGGGCAGCGAGCACCGGTCCGGGATCCGTGTCCTGAGCGAACATCGCCGCGACACCCAGCATCGCCGCCTGCGTCAGCGCTTCATCGGCGGCGGCGGGCCGGAGTTGCACGGCGCGGCGAACGAGTGCTCGGCGGCGCGCCTCGTCCACCGTCACCCGCCCGCTCGCGCTGCGCGTGGTCGCCGCCTCGAGGCCGGTGCGGAGCAGCTCGACGAACAGGGCGAGTCCTTCGAGCTGGGGCTCGGCGGCGGCCGCCACGACCGTCCGCTCCTCGAGCACGGTGACCGCCGCGATGGACTCCTTGAGCACGACCTCGGGCGGCCGGTCCTGCTGCGCGAGGTTGGCGTAGAGCCAAGGCATCACGTGAGCGATCCCCAGGTAGGCCTCGATCCCAGGCCGGTCACGACCCGCTCCGGAAGTCCACGCCTGTTCGAGGAGGGGCAAGACCGCGGCAACGACCTCGCTCCTCCGCCAGGCCGCCGCACAGGCGAGGAGGTGGCCGTTCGTGGTGGGGAGGCCCGGACAAGCGGTCCCACCGAGTTCGGCGAGCGCGACGGTCGTGGCGAGGCCGAGGTGACGAGCCGCGCTCGATCGGTGCGGCGTGAGGAGATCCCGAGCGGCACGCGCGCGGCCGAGGGCGAGCAACGTCCGGCCTCGCTCGAGGAGGACCTCCGACGCATTCGACCCGTCGAACCTGGCCAGGCGCTCAGCCGCAGCGATGAGCTGTCGGGCAGCGGCGAAGCGTTCGCCGCGTTCGGCGGCGGAGAGGGTGGAAACGGAGGTGCTCCCGGTCGAGGGACGGGCCTCGACGGCCAGGGAAGGAACCGGGGCGCGCTCGGCGGCGGAGAGCGCGCCGCGCGCCTCGTCGACGCGGAGCTCGCGCACCGCGGCGAAGGCGAGGGCCAGGTCGTGCTCGAGCGAGGGTGCGATCGCCGCGGCAGCACGCGCCGCGAGGAGCCGGAGATCCCCGCGTCCGAGCGCCTCGGCGGCACGCTCGATGTCAGCGCAGCGTTCCGGGGTCAGACCCCCCGGCGTCGCGAGCTCGAGCGCGACATCGGAGAGCCAACGGGTCGCGGCCGCGTCGGAGAGCGCCGTGATGACGGGGGCGAGTCCGTCGAGCGACCGTCCCGCCGTGAGTCGAACCTCGACCAGCGCCGCGGCCGCGCCACCGCTGGCGAGCAAGAGCAACGCGTTCGGGTCGCCACCGCCTGCCGCGAGGTGGAGCAGCGGCGCCTGCGCCGCACCTGCCGGGGTCAGCACTCCCTCACGATCCTCCCTGCCAAGCCGGGCGAGAACGTCATCGACCTCGGACCGGGTCGGTCGCGGCAGCGCATCGAGCACATCCCCGGGACGGAGCGCGCGAAGAGCCGTGGCAAGCGCAGCGCGCTCGGTCTCGCCAGGCGCCGTCGGGCGCGCTGCGGATGTGCTCGCCACCGGGGTTGGCGTGGCGGGGGTCGGTGCCGGGTGAGCACAGCTGAGCGCCACCGTCCCCCCGAGCCCGAGCCAGAAGCCCTCGCGAAACCAGGATCGCCTCAATCGCGCCATGACGGACGAGGAGGGTAGCCCGAAACGGTGCGGTCCTACCATGGTCCCCGCTTCAGGGAGGTGCCCGCGCGCCGGACGGCCCGCGCTCAGCGAAGACTCACGACCTCGGGATCCGTGGTCACGAAGCTACACTCCTCCGGCGGGACCACCCAGTCGACGGCGTCGTACCGGGACTGCTTCGTCTGTTGAATCGTGGCCACGCTGTGGATTTCCGGGCCATCCCTGCCATCGGGAATCTTGCAGGGAGCATATTGGTCGCGCTGGGTGTTGTCTGGTGCGTCCCGAGCAGGCTGCCATTGGTTGGCGCAGATGGCGGCGGTGATCCCGCCGCTCTTCGTCAGCACCCGATCGGCGACCGCGGCCTTCTCCGGCAACGGTACCAACAACGAGTACAGTGCCCTCGCCTGCCACGAGAGCTTCACGGATCGGGGCAGCAACCTGCAGTGGCCGGCCAACCGCAATAGCGGTTCGGCAGACACGCCCTGCGTGGAGGGGATCACCTTCGCGAACCCGATGCTCGGGGAGCTCACGGACCACGGGGGCTTCCTCCTTCCCCGAACGGGACGGTGAGACCTCGGATCGACGGTTCGGCCGCGTCGTCGACCAAGGTGTCGCCTCGGCGCGCCGATCCCGCTGGCCCCTCCGTCAGGAGACGGTAGGATCCACGCTGCCAATCCGAACCTCACCTCGCGGAGCTGGATCAGGACCCGATGACCGAACCCACGCTCGAGCTGGCCGTACACGTCCCCGCCGGGCTCGCCGATCTGGTGACGGCGTGGCTCTTCGAGGCCGGTGCCGGTGGCGTCGAGGAGCGTGCGGTCGAAACCGAGGACCAGGTCGCCCTCGTCGTCTATTCCACGGACTTGGCAGAGCTCGCCGCCATCGAGGCGCACCTTTTCGCAGAACGAACGGCGCTCGATGCCCGCGGGGAGGCGACCGAGCCCTTCCGTCTCGAGCGGGGCACGGTCACCGTCGACTGGGAAAGGGAATGGCTGCGCCATGTACGTCCGGTGCCGCTCGGGAACGATCACGTGGCACAGCCGGTTGACGACCCGACACCCCTACCGCGCGGGCGCCGCGCACTTCGCTTCCGCCCGGCCTGGGCCTTCGGCGACGGTACTCATCCGACGACTCAGCTCGCCGCCGCAGCCGTCGAGCGGGCGGTCCGGGCGCGACCCGGCGCCACCGTGCTCGACGTGGGTACGGGCTCCGCCATCCTGGCCCTCGTCGCGCGATCGGCGGGCGCGGGGCGGGTCACGGGGATCGAGGTCGACCCCAAGGCTGTCGCCGCCGCCCTGGAGAACGTCGGACTCAACCCTGAACTCGAGCCGATCATCATCTCCGCGGTCCCGCTCGCCGATATCGCGGGTCCCTTCGATCTCGTCGTCGCCAACATCACCGAGACGACGCTTTTCGACTTCGCCGATGACCTCGCCCGCCTGACGGCCCCCGCGGGCATCCTCCTGCTGACCGGCCTCGTCGCTGGCGACACGGAGCGTTTGGAGACCCGCTTGGCGAGACATGGGCTCCGTCGCGTCGCCATCATGGAGCAGGCGGAGTGGGTACTGCTCGAGATGGAACGATGACAGCCACCGGTGTCGCCGCTCCGAATGTCGGAGGCGCACCTCGTCTTGCCCGGTGAAGCCCCCGCATGGCGCAGGTTTCGCGTCGATCCGCCCGAGTCCTCGATCAGCCGACCTCGGTGACTGCGCTGGCCTCCCCGACGGCCAGCAGGTCCCGCTGAATGGCACGGACCAGCAGCTGCCCCTGGTGGGGAAGGGGGCGAGGGCATTCGTTCAGAAGTGACCGCGCGCGATGAAGCCGGCGCCCTCGCCGAAGCGGGCGGGCACGAAAGCCACCTTGACGTCGTCGCGGAAATACCAGCGCGAGGGTACGGCAAAACCCAAGGCGACGAACGCCGCGCCCATCAGCTGGAAGGTGGTGTCGAAGCCGTACCATATGATCCTCAGATCACGTTCTACCTCACAGTCCGATTGCCCAAACTCGTCTTCCTCCGATACCGGGCACGGTTCGGAGCGGGTGATGGTCATCAAGGGTCCCACCAGGGGAATGGCCAGCATGTCCGTCTCGTCGTCGGGCGTGCGCGCCGCGAACTCGGCCAAGCTGATGGTGTAGGCGAGCCCGAAGGCGAAGGCACCGGTGACGACGAAGGGTCGCCGAGGACGGGTGACGAGGGTGTAGCCCGCGGGGGGCGGCTGGTCGGGATCGTATCTGACCCGAACGGGACGAAGCGGGTCCACCGGTAGGTAGCCCAAGGTTGGGGGCGCAGCGCTGGGTGGAGGTGGCATCGAAATGGATGCGACCGGAGGCGCCGACGGCGGTTGTGCCTCGTAGCTCTGCGCGGGACTCGGCGTGGGGGGGGTGGGCGTGGACGCGGCAGGCAGGGGTAGCGGGCCAGCGGGGAGGGCCATGCCAGATGCGGTCGACGCCGGTGCCTGGGCGATGGCGCCCCCAGTCGCGCCGAGCCAGGCGACCACGAAACAGAGGCCAAGGTAGACGCGAGCAGGACGTTTGGATCCCATGGTCTCTGTTCGCATGCGAGAATCATACCCCCGACGGCACCTCGGAGTTCTCCCGACACCACAGCCGCGGGCCCACCGCCAGGGACACGAGCTCGGCAATCACTCCAACCACCCCCAGCAGACCGGCAGCGGCGCCGATCTCGACGCCACCAGCGCCTTCATCGAATCGCATTTCGGGACGCGGCCGTACACCAGCTACGCCAAGGCACTGCGGCGCGGCTTCCCGATTGCGATGGGCGTCGTCGAGGAAGCCTGCCGCTACCTGGTCAAGGACCACATGGACCGGACGGGTGCCCGCTGGGCTCTGGCTGGCGCCGAGGCAGTCCTGCGTCTCCGGGCGCTCGTCACCAACGGCAACTTCGACCAGTACTGGCGCTTCCACCTCGCGCAGGAGCGCGAGCGCAACCACCGCAGCCGCTACTCCAACGGTACAGTCCCCAACCCGCTACCTGGCTTGCGCTCCGCCCGCCCAAAACTCCGCAGGATCAAGTAGTCCAACGGCCTGCCGCGAAAGAGCCGCACCCGAATCGTCTTCTCATCAATCGGGGCGTCGGCAACGGTGTCGTCACGCCTGACGGCGCCGTCGATCCCTTCAACCTCCCCTGTTTCATTCCGAGCACAGACGCCCCTGCCAGTGCATTCAACCGGGATGCGGACTCCGCGCGGTCCGTGGGTGGCTGGAAGCTGATCCTCGTGCATGGCTTCAGCGGAGGATCGGATGGCGCCTGGCAACCGGTGAGCATGGACGATTTCGTGAGCGCGGTGGACTACGCGAAGCCCCTGGGCGACACGTGGATCGACACGGTCGAGAACGTGGGCGCCTACTGGCGGGGCGCACAGATGATCTCTGCGGCGAGCCCCACCACGTCTGGCAGCGGCCGCACGTGGACGTGGAACCTACCTGCGAACTTCCCCCCGGGCAGGTTGCCTGCGCGTCACCGTGGACGGGGGGACGGTGTCCCAGAACGGCCGGGCCATCGAATGGGACAGTCACGGGTACTACCAGATCTCCCTCGACGAGGGCTCCCTAACGGTCGGTCCCTGAACCAGGGTGTGGTTCCGCGCGCCTTCCGTCACGTGGGTCGGAGCGGGGCCGGGCTCAGCGATCACGCACCTCGGCGACGAAGCTCGACGCCGTCCACGAACGAGGATGCTGAACCCACACCCGCGCCAAGCGGCCAAGTAAGGGCCAGGGCTCGTCCGTTGCCACACCGACATCGCCTTGACAGAGCGGTGCGCGGAAGCCCCCGTCGGCTATCAGCTGTTGATGCACGCTCCGGCCCTCTTCCCCCATTGCGAAGGAGCGGGGCACCACGGCATCGATCGGCGGCGTGCCGCCATCGAGCCAAGGGTCCTTCGTGCACCACGAGGCCGGCGCGACCACGCTAAGCTCGGTCGACTCCGGGAGCGCGGCGTGGAGCTCCGCTAGGAGTTGCCGGTAGGGACCGCGTTGAGCCGGGGCCGCAGCGAAGTCGACCTGGACCCCGCGAATGCTCGGGTGGGACGCGAGTGCCACGATCGGGGCAACGACCGCCCGGCGTTGTGGAGGAGCGAGGCTCGGTGGGGTGTGGCGCGGTTCGAGTCGCACGACCGCGGTGAGAGCAGTCTCGGAGGGCACCCAGAGCGGCGGTTCGCGCGAGACCGGACGGACACCTTCCCCGTCGAGTTCGAGGGTCAATGCGAAGAACGCTACCTCGACCGTCGGATAGTCGCGCAGAAACCCCAGATGCTCGGGACGGTTGCCGGCCCAAAGGATGGTACGATCAGCGACCAGTGTTGGCCGCGGTGGCTCCTGCACGTTGGCGGTGAGCGCCAACGTCGCGAGCCCGACCACCTCGGCCATCCGCCGTACCATCTCCCGGAAATACGCTCAACGAGCGCTCCGCATGCCCTCGAGCGGGGGCAATGGGGAATCGACTCGGAACCTGGCCCTGAAGCCCCGATCCGGTAGCCCACCCGAACGGAACCGCTGGCGAGATCTGCGTCCGGTTCGGCCCTGCGCAACGGATCCCCTGGCCACGGCGGGACGGGCGGCGAACACCAACCCAGCACGAACGCTTGCCCGCACGGTCGGTCAAGGGGCTGATGGTGCGGACGCTCGAGAGGTAGACGCTTCTCCCGCGTCCGCCTTCCTCACCGTTAGGTCCACGTGCAGCCCGGATGCGAACGTGAAGTAGGCGTGCGCGGGCTCGTCGTCACCGGAGCGTGCCGGGACGAAGCCGCGCCGCATGATGTCGCCGGGATCGGCGAACGGATTCGGTTCCGGCTCACGGTGCGAGACGCGCGCGGCGATCGCGTAGCGAGGCGAGGCGTTCGCGGGAAGCGCCTCGGGGAGAGCGAAGCGGCCGCGTGCAAGGAGCCACCGAACGCGACGGAGGAGCTGCACGAGCGGAATGGGGGCACCGGGCTCCACGACGAGATCGGCGAGGCGACCGTCGAGCTCGAGCTTCAGCGTCACCTCGGCCAAGAGGGTGGCGTTCGGTTCTACTCCTTCCCAGTCGGGCTTCCGCGAGGCGGCCGCAGCGGGAAGGGCGCGGACGAAGGCGGGCTCGAGATCGCGTAGGCCCTCTCCGTTCCCGACCGCACCATAGGTCCCACCATTGGGTCCACTCGCTGCCGCTAGCGCCGCAGATCCGGATGATGCCAAGGCCAGGGCCGCGCTCGCAGCTGGACGGGTGGCATCCGTAGACGGTCCGCGGTCGTCGGAGGTGAACGTCGATCCCATTTTCGCGGCGCCGCCACCCGCCGCCTCGCCGTCGCCTCCCTTCGCAGACCGGCGAACCTCGGGCACTGGGGCACGCGGCTCAGATACGGGTGCGGCTGACCGCAAAGCGGTCTTGGCCAGCGCGGGCACCGGGGGAGCCGCGGGGGAAGGGAGCGGGGGAGCGGGATCCTCGATGAGTTCGTCGATTTCGCAGGTATCTCCGATCCAAGCGTTCGTGGTGGCCGGCCTCGCCGTGGCAGCGCTGGCGACCCTGGGGGCGCGGGCGATGACCAACACGGCTACGGTCACGTGCAGTGCCAACGACCCCAGGAGGGCAAACGCAAAGACTCGGGATTGGGCCATCGGCACGAGGACTAGGACACCACCTCCTCCCCGACGTTCCAACCGACGTTTCGACCCGCGAGCGAGCCCCTGTCCCAAGGGATCCTCTTCGGGGGAGACGCTCGCGGCTGATTGTCCCCTTGAAGCGTGGGCAAACCTGGTCAAAGTTGCTACGACTCGGGCCCACGGCCGGCAGCCGTCAGGCAGCGGATGACCCGAAGGAAGCACCGCCCCCCTCGCCATCGCCCGTCCCCGACGAGCACCGCTGGCCCCTCGCGCGATAGCGCCCGCTCCGCGCGCGGGCCCACTCCCCAATCGACTCCCCAACCCATCCCCGAACCCATCCCCCCGCCTGCGCTCGAACCCACTCCCCAACCCATCCCCGAACCCATCCCCCCGCCTGCGCTCGAACCCACTCCCGCCGTCCTCCCTCCCCCCGAGGGTCTCCCGCCTTCCCCCTCTGGGAGAACCCTTCGCCCGCTCGCGATCGTCGTGGCCGCGGCCGGCGCGGTGCTGGCGTTCCTCGCGATGGCGACCGACGTGGATCTCGGTTGGAATGTCTCGGTCGCCATCGTCGGCTGTGTCGTTGCCGCGGTGGCTGTGCTCGATGGGCTCGGCACATTCGATGGAGATCCCGCGAGGGACGCCGAAGCCGTCGCGATTCCGTGGCTCCGCCTCGTCGAGCTTGGCGCCGCGCTCATCTGTGTTTTCGCCTCGCTGCGCCTCGCGGTGACTGGCGCATTGCCGCTGCCCATTCTTTGCTCCGCCGTACTGGTGACCGGATCGTTCCTCTGGGCGGTGGTCGCAATCTATCGCGTCGCGGTGGCGCTCCACCCGCACGGCGATGCCGAGCGTCCCCTCTTCGCGCGTCACGGCTTCTGGCTCGTGGCGGGGACGACCCTGATCTATCTGCCCCGGCTCGGCAGTTTCTCGCTCATCGATCCTTGGGAGACGCACTATGGGGAGGTCGCCCGTGAGATGTTGGTGCGCGGGGACTGGATCACGTTCTGGTGGGCACAGGAGGGGCTCTTCTTCTCGAAGCCCCCGCTCGACTTCTGGATCCAAGGGATCGCCTTCGGGCTGCTCGGCGTGAAGACCGCTCCAGACCACATGCTGGACGGCGTGGCCCAAGGACTCACGCCTGCTCCCGAGTGGGCCGCCCGGTTCCCCGTCTTTCTCTCCGCGCTGCTCGCGGGATACCTCTTCTACCGCGGCGTCGCGGCCGTTTGGGGACGTCGTGTCGGGCTATGGTCGAGCGTCATCCTGGCTACGATGCCGTACTGGTACTTCCTCACACGGCAAACCATGACCGACATGCCCTATGCGGCGCCACTGACAGCCGCGCTCGGTCTCTGCCTCATTGGTTTTTCGACCGACCCCGACGTCTTGGTGCGAACCTACCCGATCCGCTTCGGCTCCCGTGTGCTCCATTGCTCGAGCTATCACCTAGTGGTCGGGGCGCTGTTGCTCATCGCCCTGCCGCAAATCCTATATCTCGCCAGCCGGAACCTCACGTGGCAGGTCGCCACGGAGCCGCACTTCCTCTTTCGCCCACACCTCGACGCCTTCCTCATGGGTTCAGGGGGTGGGAATTGCGGGATTCCTGGCAACGAACGCTGTTCGACGCACACCCCGATCATTCGTGGCTCCGCCGCCCAGCCCGCCGCCTCCGCGCTCTTCTGGGCTGCGTTGGCGGGTCTCTTGGTACTCCTGAAGCGACACGAGCGCCGAGTGCAGCGGCTCGCTTTCCTGGGGGCCTGGATCGCGGTAGCGCTGAGCGCGCTCGCCAAGGGGGCACCCGGCCTGGTGATCCCTATCTTCGTGGTGGCCTGCTTCATCGTCGCCACCGGACGCTGGCGAGACCTCGGCCGCCTCGAGCTCGGGGCGCTGGTGCTGGCGATCGCGGTCGTCACCCTGCCCTGGTACGTTCAGGCCTACTACCGCCATGGGTGGACATTCCTCGATCGCCTGATCTTCCACGACATGTACAAGCGTGCTTTCGTACATGTGCACGACACCAATGAAGGGGTGGACACCTCGCTCCGCTACTACCTGTGGCAACTCGGGTACGGGACCTTCCCCTGGTCGGGGCTCGCCGCCGTCGGATTGGTTGCTTGGTTCCGCGGGCGCGAGGACCAACGGCGAATCGGGACCCATGGGGCGACCCTGCTGTTCCTCTGGTTCGTCACGGCCTTCGCGCTCTTCTCGCTCTCGCTCACCAAGTTCCACCACTACATCCTACCCGCGGTGCCGCCGCTCGCGGTGCTCGCGGGGCTCCTCCTGGACCGTGCACTCGAACACCAGAGCCGCCTCTCCCCGCGCCGCATGTTCGCGTACTCGGGGACCGCGCTCGGTGCAGCGTGTGCCTTAGTCCTCGGCAGCTCGCTCATGAGCACGTCCGACCTCATGGGGCAGGTCGTCGATAGACGCGCTGGTACCCCCTCGTGGCTCGGCGCCGGCGTCACGCTCGCAGCCGGGTTCGGGCTGGTAGCAGCGATGTTTCACCTCGCCCCGAGAAGGGACGCCCGTGGGGCCGCCGAGCCCGTGTCGCCTCCCAGGATCACCCCCACCGAGCAACTCGACCCGGCTCCGGCCGATGTCGCGATCAGCGAGGGCCCAGACTCGGTACCAACCCTGTCCCGCACGGCGACCCGCGAGCCCGAGCCGCAGCTGCTCGAGGCTGCTCCGACCAGGGTGGAGGAAGCGGATCCCCTCCTGTTCGGCGGGCTCGCCCTCCTCGCAGGACCGATCGTCGCGTTGGTTGGGCGAGACCTCACCACTACGGTCGCCAACGAGGTGGAGGGACAGGCACGTCTCATGCATCTCTTCGTCTACCAGTACGAGCGTCCGTGGCCGCCAACCCTCGATTTCACCGCGGCGCTCTTCGCCTTCGCCATCGTCGCCACGGTGACAACGGCCGCGCTGGTGCTCCCGCGGGCGCGAGCTCATGGGGCTGCGCTCTCGCTGGCGCTCGGGATAGTGTGGGCGGCCTGGGGTACCAACGTCTATCTCGTCGCGGCGGCGTCACACTGGGGGCAGCGCGAGACGATCGCCGCCTATTACCGGCACCGGAACGGCCCCGAAGAGCCGATCATCGCCTACCAGCTCAACTGGAAGGGAGAAAACTTCTATACGGGCAACCGAATTGCGGTCTTCGCCTCCGATAATGAAGGGTTCGCCGCTCACGTGAAATCGCTACGCGAGCGCGGACAGAAGGTGGCGTTCTTCACCACGGAGCAGAAGCGCATCGCTTCACTCCAGCGCGACCTCGGCAAGGTCCGGGAGTTTCAGCTCCTCATCCCGCCGGAGACGAACAACAAATTCGCGGTGGTCCGGGTAGAGTTCTAAATCACCGTTCCATCATCGGCGACAGCGGATCGCGCGGACAGGCGTTTCGCCGACCCGATGGCGTTCCGCGATGGCCGGACGGAGGACGGGAAGCGGCCATGGCCGGGGCTTCGGCCGCGGCAACGGGGTTTCGGCGGTGGTGGTCGGCAGGGCCGCGTTGCAGCTGCGGCTCTGCCTTGGGCGCGCGCCCCACGCCACCACCCACACCGCTTCGCGCTGTAGGACCCGGGTGACGCGGGTCCCTTCCTGCCAGCTCCGACGCGATCCGACGATGGTCGGCAGTTCGCTGTCATGAGACCTGGGGGGGGGCAAGGCCGCCGCTGCAACGCGGAGCAGGAGGTCACCATGAATCCAGCGAGCACGACCCCAGGGAACGTCACCCCGGAAGCCAGTGCCACCGAGTCGGTCGCGAAGGTCCCGGCCGAATCCCCGGTGGTCGCCGGCACCGCAGCCGGCAGCCGAAAACCCGCCGCCCCGGCCGGTGCCGAAGCCGAATCCGTCACTCCGTTCGCCCATACGTCGCTCGATGCCTACCACCTCGCGCTCAGC